>DASSXE010000052.1:0-5780 GCA_035704125.1 Arthrobacter sp. | reverse complement strand
CCAGCGAAAATCCAAATCCTCTGTCTTTTCTTCCACAGCAAAGCGGAGAGCGAAAGACTAGGCTCGCCATGAGGGCTGCAAAGGTGCGGCCGCGAACTTTCTTAATGGAGGCGTTTGTCGATGTCGTCTGGGTCCAGCGTGGAGGATCAACCCGTTTCGATCGGAGCCGATGAGAGGTATTTCGCGGACTACTACGAACACCTCGCCGATGAGGACGCCAAGGGCTACGGCCAGGCGATGCTCTCGGCCCGGGCCCGGAACCACCTGCAGGCCGCGGGCACCCGGGAGCCGGGGCAGGCAAACATCGAAATCGCCGACGAGCCGGAGTCGAGCGTCGTCTACATCGTCACCGACGACATGCCCTTCCTGGTGGATTCGGTCAACGCCGAACTGGTCCGGCAGAAGTCCCCGATCCGACTGGTGATGCACCCGCTCTTCGTGGTCACCCGCAACCGTGAAACCGGCCGGCTGGTCAAGGTGGCCCGGGTTCCCTCGCACCTCGGAATCTCCAGCGGCGACACCGCCGCGATGCCCAACCTTTCACACCTGATCGCCCAGGGCGACAACGCCTCCCACATGGAGTCCTGGATCGCCGTGGAAATCGACCGCGTCGACGACGAGAAGCGCAAAACGCTGATCGAGGGCCTGAACCGCGTGCTCGGGGATGTCCGCGCCGCGGTGGAAGACTGGCCGAAAATGCGCAACAAGGCCCACGAAGTCTCGGACAGCCTGGAAAAGGTGACGAACGCGGCGCAGGTGGCCGGGCTCCGCCAGGCACAGGAACTGCTCCGCTGGCTCGACGACGGCAACTTCACCTTCCTGGGCTACCGCGAATACGACCTCCGCGACGAATCCGGCGAGGACGTGCTGGAACTGCGGGAGGAAAGCGGGCTGGGGCTGCTGCGGGACAGCACCGACACCCGCCACCAGATCCAGCACCTGACCGAAACGGGCCGCAAGAAAGCCCGTGAGAAGAGCGCCCTGGTCATCACCAAGGCCAACTCCCGCTCCACGGTGCACCGCCCCGCGTATCTGGACTACATCGGCGTCAAGAGCTTCGATGCGGCCGGCAACGTCGACGGCGAGCGGCGCTTTATCGGCCTGTTCGCCACGACGGCCTACGCCGGCTCCGTCCGCGACATCCCCGTCGTCCGGGAAAAAGTCGACGCTGTGCTGAGCGAAGCCGGGTTCCCGCCGGACTCGCACTCGGGCAAGGACCTCCTCGGCATCCTGGAAACCTACCCGCGCGATGAGCTCTTCCAGATCGAGATTCCGGACCTGGCAGCCATCGCCACCGGCATCCAGCGGCTGCAGGAACGTCGCCGCACCCGGCTGTTCCTTCGCCCGGACATCTACGGCCGGTTCATGTCGGCTCTCGTCTACCTGCCCCGGGACCGGTACACCACCAACGTCCGGCTCCGGATCGAAAAGGAACTGCGGGAGACGTTCGACGCCGTCTCCATCGACTATGAGGCGCGGATGACCGAATCCGCGCTGGCCCGGTTGTTCTTCCGGATCCGGCTGCCCAAGGGCGCGGACACCACCCACGTCAACAGCGACGAGCTGGAAAAACGGCTGGTCCGCGCTGCCCGGTCCTGGAGCGAGGGTATCTCCGAGGTGCTCCGGGCGCGGGCCGCTGCCGACGGCGGGAACGGTTCCAAGGAACTGGCCGCGGTCTGGGCCGAGGCCTTTCCGGCCAGCTACCGCGTCGACTACGAGGTCGAGGACGCATTGGAGGACATCGCCCGGTTCGAGAAATACGGCGCCGCGGCCGAACGCGCCGGCGGGGCCACCGGGGAGCATCCCGGGGTGCACGTCTACCTGCCGGCGGGTGCCGGCGCCACGCTGGAGGAGGATGCCCGGGTCAAGCTCTACATGCTCGAACCCAAGAGCCTCAGCCAGATCCTGCCCTTCTTCCACAACCTCGGCCTCGAAGTCCTGGACGAACGCCCCTTCGAAATCGAAACCGCGGACCACCGCGACTTCTTCCTTTACGACCTGGGCCTGAAGTACCCGGCGGGGGTGGACCCGCTCCAGACGGGGGCCCTGCTGGCCGAATCCTTTGGCGCCGCCGTCTCGGGCGCGGTGGAATCCGACAGCTTCGACCGGCTGGTGCTGCGCGAGGGGATGCAGGCCCGCCAGGTCGTGGTGCTTCGCGCCTACGCCAAGTACATGCGCCAGATGGGAAACACGAACTCCTTCGAGTTCATGGCGGACACCCTGCTGGCCAATCCCGACGTCGCCCGCGGCCTCAACGCACTCTTCGCCGCCCGCTTCGATCCCGCGGTCTCCGACGGTGAGCGCGAGGCACGGCAGGACAAGGTCCGGACAGCGCTCGATGCGGCGATCGAACAGGTCGCGACCCTCGACGCCGACCGGGTCCTGCGCACGTTCAAGAACCTGATCCAGGCCACGCTGCGGACCAACTTCTATCAGAACAAGACCCACGTCAGCTTCAAACTGGACCCCTCCGGAATCGACGGCCTGCCGTTCCCGCGGCCGATGTTCGAAATCTGGGTCTACTCACCCCGCGTCGAGGGCGTCCACCTACGCTTCGGCAAGGTTGCCCGCGGCGGACTGCGCTGGTCGGACCGCCGGGAAGACTTCCGCACCGAAATCCTCGGCCTGGTCAAGGCGCAGACGGTCAAAAACGCCGTCATTGTCCCCACCGGCGCCAAGGGCGGCTTCTACGCCAAGCAACTGCCGGACCCGGCCGCCGACCGCAGTGCCTGGATGGCCGAGGGCATCGAAAGCTACAAGACCTTCATCCGCGGCCTGCTGGACATCACCGACAACCTCGTAACGTCCCAGGCGGGGGAGACCCTGGTGCCGCCGTCCGACGTCGTCCGGCACGACGGCGACGACTCCTACCTGGTGGTCGCGGCGGACAAGGGAACCGCGTCCTTTTCCGACATCGCCAACGGCCTCGCCGCCGACTACGGCTTCTGGCTGGGGGATGCGTTCGCCTCCGGCGGCTCGGTCGGTTACGACCACAAGGCCATGGGTATCACCGCCCGCGGCGCCTGGGAATCGGTCAAACGCCACTTCAGCGAACTCGACCTGGACACGCAGGCAGAACCGTTCACCGTCGTGGGCGTCGGCGACATGTCGGGCGACGTGTTCGGTAACGGCATGCTGCTCTCCAAGCACATCCGGTTGCTGGCCGCGTTCGACCACCGGCACATCTTCCTCGACCCGAACCCTGACGAGGCGGCCTCTTTCGCGGAGCGCCAGCGGCTCTTCGACCTGCCCCGCTCGTCCTGGGACGATTACAACAAGTCCCTGATCAGCGAAGGCGGCGGCGTCTTCGCCCGGCAGGCCAAGTCCATTCCGGTCTCGGCGCAGGTCCGGGCGGCACTCGGGCTGCCGGACGGAACCACCCGGCTCAGCCCGCCGGAGCTGCTCCGGGCGATCCTGCTGGCCCCGGCCGACCTGCTCTACAACGGCGGCATCGGCACCTACGTCAAGGCCAGCACCGAAACCAACGCCGAGGTGGGGGACAAGGCCAACGACTCCATCCGCGTCGACGGCCGCGAGCTGCGCGTCAAGGTCGTCGGGGAGGGCGGCAACCTGGGCATGACCCAGCGGGGCCGCATCGAGGCCGCCCTGCAGGGCGTCATCCTGAACACCGATGCGATCGACAACTCCGCCGGCGTGGACTGCTCCGACCATGAGGTCAACATCAAGATCTTTGTGGACCGGATGGTGGCCGCGGGCCGGCTCGCTCCGGAGGAGCGCGCCGCGTTCCTCGGCTCGATGACGGACGAGGTCGGCCGGCTGGTGCTGGAGGACAACATTGACCAGAACATCCTGCTGCTGAACGACCGGATGCGGGTCGCCGAGTGGAGCCCCAGCTACGAACGGCTGATGGACTGGCTGGAGAAATCGGCCGACCTGAAGCGCGACCTGGAGGCATTGCCCACCACGGACACGCTGCGGGAGCGGCTCGAGCAGGGCCAGGGCCTGACCTCGCCGGAGCTCTCCGTGCTGGCCGCCTACGCCAAGATCGAGCTGGCCTCCGCGCTGCGCGACAGCGACCTCGCCGAGGACCCGTGGTTCCGTGAGACGCTGCGGGCCTACTTCCCCAAGCAGCTGAGGGAACGGTTCGACGCCGAGCTGGACACCCACCCGCTGCGCCGGGAGATCATCGCCACCGTCGTCGCCAACGACATGATCAACATGGGCGGCATCACCTTCGCCTTCCGGGCCATGGAGGAAACCTCCGCCACCGAGGCCGCCGTCGCGAAGGCCTTCGTCGCCCTGCGCGAAGTCTACGAACTCGACGTCATGGTCGGTGAACTCAACGAGCTGCCGGCGTCGTTCCCGACCGAACACTGGAGCACCGTCCACCTGGACATCCGCAGGCTCCTGGACCGGGCGGTCCGCTGGATCCTCAGCCAGGGGAACGCGGCCCGGCCGATCGCCGACATCGTCGCCGACTTCAAGCCGCTGATGGATCCGATGCGTGCCCGGCTGCTGGAGTACCTGCGCGGCGGCGACCGCGAACGGGTCTCCGCATGGCTGGAGAAGGCCCGCGGCTGGGACCTTCCGGAGGACCTGGCGCACCGCTGGGCGGAGCTGTTCGAGAGCTTTGTGCTGCTGGATATTGCGAAGATCGTGCACGCCAGCGACGAGCCCGTCGAGAACATCGCCCACGTCTACTACACGGTCTTCGACCGCTTCCACGCCGATTCCCTGCTCGAACGGATCACCAAGCTGCCCCGGAAGGACCGCTGGCAGGCCCTCGCCCGGGCGGCCCTCCGCGACGACCTGTACTCCACCGTGTCGGACATGACGACGGCGGTCCTGGAGGCGACCCCGGCGGACATGCCGGCCGAGGAGCGGCTGGTGGCCTGGGAGGGCCAGAACGTGGAGCAACTGGAGCGTGCCAAGAGCATGTTCGACGAGGTCAACGCGCTCGAGGCCGATGACATGGCGTCGCTGTCGGTAGCATTGAGGCTCTTGAGGTCAATCGTTCGACGCTAAGGCCATGCCGGCCCCCGCGTCGCAAATGGAGGTGCTGTGGCAATCTTTACGGACCCTATCAGGGAGCATGCTGATTTCGGGCCGGGGGATGCCGAGTGGCTGCACTTGCTCGTGGGGGACTGGCAGATGGTCGCAGATCTGGCCTTCGCCGACCTGGCGCTCTGGTTCCCGCACCCGGAACTGGGCTACGTCGCGCTGGCGCATGTCCGGCCCTCCACCTCCCACACCGTGTTCCACGCCGACTTCGTGGGGGAGGGGATCCGGTCGGATCTGCAGCGCCTCGTCGACAAGGCGTGGCAGAGCCGGGTGATCGAGCGCTCCAACGAGACCAACTGGAGCAGCGACATGGCGATGCGGGTCGAGGCTGTGCCCATGGTGCGCAACGGGCGGACCCTCGCCGTCGTCACCTCGCACATGGACCTGTCCAGTTCCCGGATGCCCTCGCGGCTCGAGCTGACCTACCGGCAATGTGCCTACGACCTGCTGCGGATGGGCACCCTCGGTCTGTGGCCCGACTTCGCCTCACCCACCGGCTCGCGCCGCGGTGCGCCGCGTGTTGGGGACGGGCTGATCCGGCTCGACGCCGAGGGGATCGTGCAATACGCGAGCCCCAACGGCGTCTCCGCCTTCCGCCGGCTCGGCGACGGCGAATCGCTGGAGGGCCGCTCGCTGGCGGAGGTCACCGCGGGCCTGCTGCGGGACCGGCGGATGGTCGATGAGACCCTTCCCCTGGTGGTCACCGGGCGGATGCCGTGGCGAAGTGAGATCGAATCCCGCGGCGTGAGCCTGTCGCT
>DASSXE010000276.1:0-9408 GCA_035704125.1 Arthrobacter sp. | reverse complement strand
AAGGGGCACGGCCAGGACGTCGGCGACCTCGTTCAGGAGCTCACCGGTCACCAGGCCGCGGAAGGCCAGTGACGTGCGGCGGATGAGCACGTCAATCAGGTGCCCGATCTGTTCGTTCCGGGCCATGAATTCCAGCTCGCGGACGCTCAGCTCCCGGGTGGAGCGCAGCATCCGGTCCTCGCCGGCGTCGAGGTACGCCATGACGTCAACCGCGCGGGTGCCGTACCGGGTCAACAGCCCGGCCGTCCGGTCCGCGTCCCGGCCCGGTGCCATGTGCGCCTTGATCCAGCGCTGCACGCCGTCCTCGGTTTCCGGGAAACCGGCGCCGCCCCCGATGGCCATCTTCGCCGTCGAGACCTTCCGCTGCTGTCCGAGTTCGGCCAGCACATCGTTGCTGAGGTGTTCGGCGAGGGCACGGAACGTGGTCCACTTGCCGCCCACGAGGCTCAGGACGACGGAGCCGCCGCCGGCATTTTCGCGGCGTTCGATCCGGTAGTCGCGGCTGACGAAGCCGGGCTGCGTCGCGTCGTGCTTCGGCAGCGGCCGGACACCGGCGAAGGTGTAGACGATCTGCTCGCGGCTGACCGGCAGGTCCGGGAAGACGTGGCCGATCAGGTCGAAGAAGTAGTCAATCTCGGCGTCGGTGCAGACGGCGTCCTCGGCCATGTCGGCGTCGACGTCGGTGGTACCGACCAGGACGCGGTCACCCATCGGGTAGATCAGCACGATCCGGCCGTCGGTGTGCTCGAAGAAGATCTCCCGGCCCTGGCATGCCGCCAGCAGCTCGGGGTGGTCCAGGACGATGTGGGAACCCTTGGTGCCGCCCATGAAAGCTGACGCGGCGCCCATGGCCTGATTGGTCAGGTCCACCCAGGCTCCCGTGGTGTTCACGACGACGTCGGCGTCGAAGTCGAAGACCTCACCGGTGAGTTCGTCGCGGAGCTGGACGGTGCTGGCGGAGCCGCCGGAGGTCTCCTGCATGGAGACCAGGGACAGGTAGTTGCTGGCGCGGGCTCCGTTGCCGCCGGCCTCGCCGGCCTTCTCGCCGTCCTGGAGGACGTCCAGGGTGAGCCGTTCCGGGTTGTGCACGGAGGCGTCGAAGTAGGTGGCGGCGTATTTGATGCCAGGGTGCAGCCGGGGCAGCTCGGCGAGGGCGCTCTTGCGGCCGCGGAACTGGTGGCGCGGCACGCTGCCGCCGTCGCGGGAGAAGAAGTCGTACATGGTCAGGCCGAGCTTGATCAGGAAGGCGCCGCGCTCGGTGTGCTTGCCCTGCTTGTGCGTCAGGAACCGCAGCGGGGCCGCGAGGACGCCGGAGAAGGTGCTGAAGATGGGAATGGTGGTCTGTAGCGGCTTGACGTAGTGCGGCGCGATGCGCAGCAGCCGGTTGCGTTCGACGACCGACTCCTGGACGAGGCGGAATTCGCCGTTTTCCAGGTACCGGATGCCGCCGTGGATCATGTGCGAAGAGGCGCCGCTGGCACCCTGGCAAAAGTCACCCCGCTCGACGAGGGCGACGTCCACGCCCTGCAGTGCGAGGTCGCGGAAGGTTCCGACTCCGTTGATGCCGCCGCCGATGATGAGCACCTGCGCGTGCGGACGGTCCCTCAGCTGCTGCACCGATGTGCGCTGGTGACCGGAGGCCGGATGACCGGATGTGACCTTGTTTCCCAAAACTGCTCCTTGGGCTTGGCGCTCTGCGGCGCGCCGTTGGCACGCCGCCGTTCATGACTATTCTTTGGACTAATGGAAAATGGAGTCAAGCACTATGCACAAACGTGCAGAATGGAGTCGGCATGTCCCCATCCCGCCCGTCGGACGCCCTCCGCGCGGCCCAGCTGTATTACCTCCAGGACCTCACCATGGACGCGATCGCGCGCGAGCTGCGAACGTCCCGGTCGACGGTGTCCCGGCTGCTCTCGGCCGCCCGCGAATCGGGGCTGGTGCAGATCCAGATCCGGAGCCCGCTGGACACCGGACCGGAACTCGCCAGCAGGATCCGCGCCGAATACAAGGTGGATGTGCACGTGGTCCCGGTGGTGGACACGCTCAACGAGGCGGAGACGCTGGACCGGGTGGCGATGCAGGCTGCCCGGACCATCGGGCCGCTGGTGGACTCCAACGCCATCATCGGCGTCGCCTGGGGTTCGACGCTGAGTGCGGTGAGCCGGCACCTGACCCGGAAGATCACCCACGACAGCGTCATTGTCCAGCTCAACGGCGCCGGGAACATGCAGACCACGGGCATCACCTACGCCTCGGACATCATGCGGCGCTTCGGCAGCGCCTACGGGGCCCGGGTGGAGCAGTTCCCCGTGCCGGCGTTCTTCGACCACGCCGCGACCAAGCAGGCGATGTGGAATGAGCGAAGTGTGCAACGGATCCTGCAGTTGCAGGCCCGGATGAGCATCGCCATTTTCGGCGTCGGATCGGTCGACGCCGATTACCCCAGCCACGTCTACGCCGGCGGCTACCTCGACGAGGAGGACCTCAACGTCCTGGCCGGCTCCGACGTCGTCGGCGACGTCGCCACTGTCTTCTTCCGCGCCGATGGTTCCTCCGACGGGATCACGCTGAACGAACGTTCCACCGGCCCCGACCTGGCCCAGCTCCGGCAGGTCCGGCGTCGGATCTGTGTGGTGTCCGGCGCGTCGAAGATCAACGGTCTGCGCGGCGCGCTCGCCGCCGGGCTGGCCACCGACCTGATCCTGGACGAGGCCAGCGCCCGGCGCCTGGTCAGCACCGAGGGGCTGGGCTGACGGGTTGTGCTGGCGGGTTTGGGCTGGCGGGTTGGCGGCGCCGCTTCAGGCGGCGGAATGGGTAGAGTCGTTGTTATGAGAATCTCCCCCCGGGTGACCCTGAACAATGGCGTCCTGATGGACCGCCTCGGGTACGGGTTGTACAAGGTGCCGCCCGCCGACGCCGCCGGCCTGGTCACGATGGCACTGGAGGCCGGCTACCGGCATTTCGACACCGCGGCGATGTACGGAAACGAGACCGGTGTGGGAAAGGCAGTGGGTGCCCTGGCGGCCTTCGACGGGGCGGCCGGCGGCTCGGGGGAACTGCACCCGCGGCTCACCCGCGAGGACCTCTTCCTGACGACCAAGCTCTGGAACGACGACCAGGGATACGACGCCACCCTGCGCGCCTTTGACACATCCATCGCCCGGCTCGGCCTCGAGTACGTGGACCTTTACCTGATCCATTGGCCCTGCGCCAAGCGCGGCCTGTTCACCGAAAGCTACCGCGCGCTGGAGACCCTGTACCGCGAGGGACGGGTCCGCGCGATCGGCGTCTCCAACTTCCAGCCGGCCCATCTGGAGCGCCTGCTCCAGGGCGCGGAGGTGGTGCCGGCGGTCAACCAGATCGAGTTGCACCCCTGGCTGCAGCAGGCCGAACTCCGCGCCCTGCACGCCTCCCTGGGAATCACGACGGAGGCGTGGAGCCCGCTGGGCCGCGGACAGGTGCTGCAGGACCCGGTGGTGTGCGACATCGCGGCCGCCCACCGCCGCACCCCGGCGCAGGTCATCCTGCGCTGGCACCTGGAACTGGGCAACGTTGTCATCCCCAAGGCCAGTTCTTACGGACGCATCCGCGAGAACCACGACATCTTCGGCTTCGACCTGGACACAGCGGATCTGGATGCCCTGGCCGGGCTGGACCGCGGGTTCCGCACCGGGTCCAACCCCGACGACGTCAACTGACAACCGGAATCCGACCGTACAAGTTCGTCCGAACCTCGGGCCCCAAAGAATGGAACACGTGGCGACCCAGCCTTCCCCCCCGCAGCCGCTGATCAGCGCCGCGCTGCAGTCCCGCGCCAGCGCCTCGACGGTGGATCTCGACGGCAGCAGCGTTGCCTACTGGACCTACGAACCGGTGCAGGCGACCCCGGACACCAGGACCATCCTGGTAATCCACGGCTTCCGCGGCGACCACCATGGCCTGCTCCGCGTCGTCGACCAGCTTCCGGACATGCGGCTGATCATGCCTGACCTGCCGGGGTTCGGAGCCTCCGGCGCGCTGCGGTCCGGTGCCCACAGCGTGGAAGGGTACGGCCGGTTCGTCGGGGACTTCATGGGCGCCTTGGGCCTGGGACCGGATACCGTCCTGCTGGGCCACTCCTTCGGGTCTATCATCGCCAGCCACTTCGTCGCGGACCACCCGGGAGCGGTCGCAGAACTGATCCTGATCAACCCGATTGCGGCGCCGGCCCTCGAAGGACCCAAGGGGCTGATGACCAAGGCCGCGGTGCTCTACTACGAGGCGGCCGCCCGGCTCCCCCGCCGTGTGGGCAACGCGCTGCTGCGCAACCAGCTGATCGTGCGGCTGATGAGCGAGACGATGGCCAAGACCAAGGACAAGGCGCTGCGCCGGTTCGTGCACGCACAGCACACCGCCTACTTCTCGGCCTTCGCGGACCGGGACAGCCTGCTGGAGGCCTTCAAGGCCTCGGTGGGCAGCAACGTCGCCGACGTCGCGGAGCGGCTCACGCTCCCGGTGCTGCTGATCGCCGGTGAGAAGGACGAGATCGCCACCCTGTCGGACCAGCACAAACTGCTCCCCCTCCTGCCGGACGGGACGCTCGAAGTCATTCCCGGCGTCGGGCACCTCATCCACTACGAGACCCCGGAACCCGCCGCGGGCTTCATCCGCCGCTTCCTGAAGGACCACGCCGCGTGAAAATCCTCATCGACGCCCGTTTCACCCGGCTGGACCACCACGACGGCATCAGCCGCTACGGTTCCAGCCTGATTGCCGCCACTGCCAAGGTGGCGGATGTATCCATGCTGATCAGTGACCGGCGCCAGCTCGCGCTGTTGCCGGACGTGCCCTACACCCTGATCAACAGCCCGCTGTCGCCGGCCGAGCTGTTTGTCGCCGGCAAGGTCAACCGGCTGGGCGCCGACGTCGTGGTCTGCCCGATGCAAACGATGGGCAGCTGGGGACGGAAGTACGCGCTGATCCTCACCCTGCACGATCTGATCTATTACGAACACCCGGCTCCTCCCGGGTTCCTGCCCGCACCGGTCCGGGTGCTGTGGCGCCTGTACCACAAGGCGTTCTGGCCGCAGCGGCTGCTGCTGAACCGGGCGGACGTCGTCGCGACGATCAGTGCGACCACCGAGGCGCTCATGGCGAAATACCGGCTCACCAAGCGGCCGGTGCGGATTGTCGGCAACGCGCCGCAGCCGGGTCTGACTCCCCGGGATGCCGGTGCGGGGGCGGATAAGACACTGCTGTACATGGGCTCTTTCATGCCGTACAAGAACGTCGAGACCATGATCCGCGGAATGGCCGAGCTGCCGGAGCTGACCCTGCACCTGCTGAGCCGGATTACCCCGGAACGCAGGGCGGAACTCGAAGCCCTGACGCCAGCCGGTGCGAACATCGTGTTCCACAACGGGGTGACCGACGCCGAGTACGAGGCCCTGTTGGCCCGCACCACCGCACTGGTCAGCCTGTCCAAGGCGGAAGGCTACGGATTGCCGCTGGTGGAGGCGATGTCGCACGGCACGCCCGTCATCGCCAGCGACATTCCGATCTTCCGTGAGGTCGGCGGGGACGTGGTGAGTTACGTCGATCCGGAGTCACCGTCGGCGTTCGCTGCGGCGGTCCGCGCCCTGGAAGACCCGGCTCTCTGGAAGGCCCGGTCGTCCCGGTCCGTTGAGCGGGCGGCGGAGTTCAGCTGGGACGCGTCGGCCCAGCGGCTGCTGGCTGCGGCCGAAGAAGCGGCGGCCTTGCGGAAGGGCGGGCGCACGCGTCGTTAATCACCGGGCCCGCGGGGGCAGACGGGGCCCTATTAGGTAAAGGACTCCTTTGGGTCTAGCTTGAGGATAAAGGCCTGTGCGCATAAATGCTGGCACCGGCACAGGGACCGGATGGGGATCCGGGACCGTCCTCGAGCCCGCAAGGGCGGCATCCGGGATTCACTAGCAACGCCTTCGGCGTCTCAAAGGCGACAGAACGGAACAGCGATGATGGCTGACCCGGACGCCCATGAGTCGTACCCGTTGGCAGGCCGGGGCGTGTATCTGCTGGACGATCACGAGGTCATCCGGCGGGGCCTGCGCCAACTGTTGGAGTCCGCTGGCTTGGTCACCGCCGGGGAATCCGGGTCCGCCCGTGAAGCACTGCGGCGGATCCCGGCCCTGCGCCCGGAGCTGGTAATCCTCGACGATGATCTCCCGGACGGCGCCGGTGCCGAGGTGTGCCGGACCCTCGCCGTAACCGCCCCGGGGATCCGCTGCGTGCTGATGACCGCGGACATCGACGAAGCCGTGCTTATCGACTCCATCCTGGCCGGCGCCTGGGGATGCCTGTCCAAACGGGACGACAGCAGTGAACAACTCAGGCTCATCCGACGGGTTCTGGCCGGGAACACCGCATTCAGCGCCCGGTTCCATCCGGCGCTCCTGGCCCCGTTCTCCCTGCCAGGGCACCCACGCCCGGATGAGAGTCTCCTGAGACTCTCGAGGCAGGAGATGACTGCCGCAATTGGAGTGGGCAGGGGGCTGAGTAACCGCGAAATCAGCCAGGAGATGTTCCTGTCAGAAAAGACGGTGAAGAACATGGTCTCGTCCATCCTGATGAAACTCGGCATGGCGCGCAGGACCCAGGTCGCGGTGCTCGTCAGCAGAACGCTGAGTCGCTCCGAGGACTCCGACGACGTCGGCTACCGGTCCAGCCGGTTCCCGGATCTGGTCGCCGAGGTCATGGCAGCACTGCTGGCCTGCACCAGCGAGGCCGCTACCATGCCCTCCACGGTCGAAGGGCGTGCAGGGGACGCGGGCCGGCTTGCCGACGCGCTTACCGCAGCCCGGACCGGGCCGACAGTCATCCGCCCTCCACGAAGGCGCACTTAGACCCGGGCCTCGGGCAAGCGGAGCATCACCTACAGCCGTCACTCGCCGTCTTGCCGCTGCGCCTCCGGCGCAATCCACGTCTCGCGCCGCGCTCACCAGGGAAACCATCAAGCTAACGTGTGACTACGCACAATGCCGTAGTCCACCGTCGGGAAGAGTTCGGCTGCCAGCGGCCGCGGATCCGCCAGCCACTCGCTCCGGAACCATTGCTGCAGGCCGGCCTCTACCGTCCCCGCTGCGGCCAGGTCCCGAAGGGCGGCCCCCATAACCCTTGGACTACGCACTTTCGCCCCCTACAGCACGTCGACGCCGTCGAGCCTGACCTGCACTGGATCGTCGCTGCGTTTGGCTGCGCCAGCAACCTTCACCGCCCGGAGCGCCCTGGTTACCTCGGCGGCCTGGCCATACGGGATGAACAGCAACGTCCGGACGTCCTCTCCGTGCCGGGCGCCTCCGTGGGCCGGTGGCGGGCCGCCGGAGCCCGGAACCGGTGCCGGTCCTGCCGTCCGCAGCACGATGCCCTGCGCTGCCAGCCCGGACTCGACGGCGGCGCTGAAGTGTCCCACGGCTGTCCTCGGTCCGGTTAGCGAGGCTATCCGGACCGCCGGTGGCAGCGAGAGCTCCTGCCGCAGCGCGAGCTCCCGTCCGGCATAACCGGCAGGGTCCCAGCGGAGCAACGCGCCTACTCCCGCGGTGTCGTCGGCCGTGATGACAACCAGGCCGCCGTCGGACGCAGGCCGCACCAGGGCGGCCGCGTTGAACCAGCGCCGCACGGCGTCCTCCCCCGCCCGCAGGTTCTCGCGGCGCAACAACGAGTCGCCGTCGAGCAGCAACGCCGCGGCGTAGCCACCGGCCGCCACTGGCTCCGCACCGACTGTGGCCACGACGAGGGCCTTGGTGTCCGGCACCGCGGCAAGGACGCGGTCGCCGGATGAGTTGACCACGGGTTTGCCGGGGAAGGCGCGGCCGAGTTCCTCAGCCGTCCGGAGTGCACCCGTGGCACCCCGGCGGAGCTGGACTCCGTTGCAGTGACTGCAGCGCCAGTGGCTGGCCGCCGTCGAACACCAGCGGCACACCGGCACTGCGCCGCTGCCGGCCGGTCCGTTGAGCGCGAGCGGCCCGCTGCAGGCGGTGCAGCGGGCCGGTTCCCGGCAGCGTTCACAGGCCAGGGACGGGGCGTAGCCGGCCCGCGCCACCTGCACCAGCACCGGCCCGCGTTCCAGACCCTCCTTCGCCGCGCGCCACGCCGCGCCGGGAAGCCGGGCAATCCGGGCCAGCGGGTCCCGCTCCTGCTCAAAACTGTCGGCGGTATTGACCACCCGCGGGGCGGTGCGCCGCACCACGGTGCGGTCCGCCTCGACCGGGAAGGCCCAGCCGGATTCCACCAGGCGTTGGGTTTCGGTGCTCCGGGCGTGCCCCGCCAGCAGGCATGCCGCGCCCTCGTGCACCGCGCGCAGGAGCAGGACCTCCCGGGCGTGGGCGTACGGGGAACGCTGTTCAATGTGCAGATCGTCCCCGTCGTCCCAGCACACCACCAGGCCCAGCCGCTGCACCGGGGCGTAGGCGGCGGAGCGGGTTCCCACCACGACGCCGGCCGCGCCGCTGAGGACCCGCAGGAAGTTGCGGTACCGGGGGGTCGGGCCGTCGTCGGCGGTCAGCCGGGCCACGTCCCCGGCGGGCAGCAACTCCAGCAGCGCAGCCTCCACCCGGTCCAGGTCGCGGTAGTCCGGCACCACGACGACGGCGCCGCGGCCGGACCGTCGGACCGCCGCTACAGCCTCGGCGATCTGCCGTGGCCAGCCGCCCGGGCCGAACCCCGGGAGCGCCCCGAGCACCGCCTTCGGCGATTCCCCGGCAGCCAGATGCTGCAGGAAGGCGGCGCCATTCCGGTAGTCCCCCCAGCTGCTGCCGTCGGTAGCCGCGGGAACGGCTGCATCCGGATCGGCGAAGAGTTCCGGATCAATGTCGCCCCCGGGGGCGAATTCCTTTTCCAGCCGGGCCATCCGCGGCGGGATGGCAACGCGCAGCACGTCACTGACGGTTCCGGCGTAGCGGGCGGCAACCAGCCCGGCGAGGCCCGCGATTTCCGGCGTGAGCACCGGCACCGGTGACACCACCTTGTGCAGTGGTATCAGGGCGTGGCCCGCGTCCGAGGCCTCGGCGCGCTCCAGCAGGAAACCGCCGAGCTCCTGGCCGCCGAACTTGACCTTCACCCGCACGCCAGGCCGGGCGGCAGCGTCAAGATCCGCCGGAACGCTGTAATCGAACGGCCGGTCCAGGTGCGGAAGGAAGGTGTCCAGCTGAACCCGCGCCACGGGCAGATGCGCAGCGAGGGCCGGCCCGGACGCGGCAGCCGACGCCGGAAAGCCCTGCAGGAGCGAGAGCTGAAGGGGTTCCTCCGGCGCGGCGGCGCCACGGGCGTCAGTCAAGGGCCCTCCCTTCAGCAGCGGTTAAAGCAGGTAGCCAGGCCACCGGTCGGCGGCCTGGCTACAGCACATCACAGAGCACGGACAATGTGGAATCAGGCGTTGAAGTAAGCCTTCAG
>DASSXE010000038.1:0-10928 GCA_035704125.1 Arthrobacter sp. | reverse complement strand
GTGCAGTACGCGGTGGAGCTGGAGCGCGAACTCCTGGACTTCGTGCTCCAGCAGCTGCCGATGCCCGACGGCACCGATCTGCACACCCTGATCGGGGACGCCCGGGAGTCGTTGGCCGGTCTGCCCGCGGAGCTGCGGTTCGACGTCGTGATCCTGGACATCTTCTCCGGGCCCGAAGCCCCCGCCCACCTGGCCTGCACCGAGTTCTACCGGGAGGCGGCCGAACGGCTGACACCGCTCGGCGTGCTGGTGGTCAACGTGGGCGATGAGCCGGGGCTGACCCTGGTCCGAAGCCAGGTTGCGGCGATGCGGCGGGCCATGGCCGACGTGGCAGCGTTCGCCGAAACCGGCATGTTCTCGGGCCGGTATCCGGGAAACATCATCCTCACGGGGACCCAGGGGCCATGGCCCGAGGTATGGACGGCTGCACTGACCGCCCGCGGTCCGCACCCGGCGACGGTGCTGGCCGGCGTCGAACTCGACGCAATCTCGGTGCCGTAGCTGTACGCCTGGCTCAGCCGAAGGCAATCTTTTGCAGCAGGATCCGCAGCTGGTCCCGCTCGGCGCCGTCGAGCGCGGCCAGCGACGTCTCTTCGGCTTCCCGGACTGCCGCCGCCGCCCGGCCGTAGAGCTTCCTGCCGGCCGGCGTCGGGCGGATCACCTTGGAGCGCCGGTCGCGGGGGTCGGCCGCCCGCTCCACCAGGCCGCGCTCTTCAAGCGCGTCCACCAAGGAGACGATCTGGCTGGGGTCCAGGCGCAGGAATTCGGACAGTTCACGCTGGGACGGATCGGTCCCGCTGCACGCCATCGCCAGGACCGAGTAGGAGCGGACCTTCAGTTCCAGGGGCGCCAGCACCGCGTTGGCGTGGCTGATCCCCACCGAGCGGGCGCGGGCCGCCAGGAACTCGATCTCGTTGACCAGTTCGCTGGCCAGGAGCCGGTCCGGGACGGCCGCGGCGCCCTCCCACGGGTCCGGGCCCGGCCTGGTTGATTCGGCCACAAATCCTCGCAGTTCTCGACGGGCGCGCGGGGCGCATGACAGCTGCAACACTACCGCCGGAGCCCCGGGCCGGAGCGCGGCGGCGCGCACCGGAATTGTTGGAAAAATTATCATTGACTTTGTCAATTATATGAGTTGTCATTTATGTACCTCGGAGCATCCCGTGCGCGCATCCAGCGGCCGGCTGGGCCGGGCGCCGGATAACTTACCCCAAGGAAGTGGACTGTTATGAAGAGACTGACCTTTGCCGCCGTCGGCGTTGCCGCCGCGGTGCTCCTCACAGCCTGCGGCGGAGGCTCGCCGTCCGGGACCGGGTCCGCGGCACCGGCGGCCGGGGCCGACGGGCTCCGTACCATCAGCGTCGGGGTCATCTCGATCGCGCCGTCCGCCGCCGTGCAGATGGGCATGGACGAGGGAATCTTCGCCAAGCACAAGCTGAAGGTCGAGCTGCAGAGCGGGCAGGGCGGCGCCGCCATGCTCCCGGCAGTCTCCACCGGCACGATGAACTTCTCGGTGGGAAACCCGCTGTCCGTCCTGCTGGCCAAGAACAAGGGCCTGGACATGAAGATCGTCACCGGCTACTCCAACTCCTTGGCCACCGGCAATGACATCAACGGTGTGGTGGCCAAGGCGGACTCCGGCATTACCTCGGCCAAGGATCTTGCCGGGAAGAAGGTTGCGGTCAACACCATCAACGCCCAGGGTGACCTGACCATCAAGGAGGTCGTGTCGCAGCAGGGCGGCGACCCGAACGCGGTGCAGTTCCTCGAACTGCCGTTCCAGGACATGGGTGCCCAGCTGGCCCAGGGCAACGTGGACGCCGTCTGGGTCCCGGAGCCGTTCCTCTCCAAGCTGCTGGCGGACGGCAACAAGCTGGTGACCTACAACAACCAGGCGGCGCTGCCGGGCCTGCCCACCATGGTGACCTTCACGAGCGGAAACTACGCCCAGCAGAACCCGGAGGTGGTGAACGATTTCAAGGCAGCCATGACGGAGACCCTGACCCTGGCGCAGAGCAACCCCGACAAGGTCCGGGCGCTGCTGCCGGCCTTCATGAAGATGCCGGAGAACGTGGCCAAGACCCTGCGCTTGGAGAACTTCGACGGCAAGGTGGATGAGCCGACGCTGAGCAAACTGGGCACCCTGATGGCCAAGTACAAGATTGTTCCTTCGGCCCCGGACGTTGCGGGCACCATCCTGAAGTAGCCGCTAGCCCCCGGCGTGGCCCGCATCCGTCCCGGGTGCGTCCGCCACGCCGGGTTCGGCGAACCAGAGCCGGGTCTCGCCGTACTTCTTCTCGGCGAACCGTTCCATTCCTTCCGGCCAGGAAGGTTCGGGGGTGCGGGCGGACCGTTCCACCACGACGACGGCGCCCTCGGCCAGATGCGGCAGCAGCTTGGCCAGCACGGCGGCCAGGGCGTCCTCCTCCAGCGGGTAGGGCGGGTCCAGGAAGACCAGGTCCCAGCGGGTGTCCGGGGAGGCGCGCTCCAGGAATGATTCGACCTTGGAACGGTGCACCGAAACCACTTTGCGCCGCACCACGGTGTTCACCAGGTCCGCGTTCCGCTGGCAGACCTCGGACGCCTTCGCCGCGAACTCCACCAGGTCCACCCCCTGTGCCCCGCGGCTGGCGCTTTCGACGCCGAGTGACCCGGAGCCGGCATAGAGGTCCAGCACCCGCGCGTCGGCGATCACCTCGAAGGCATCCAGGCGGGAGAACAGCGCCTCCTTGACCCGGTCCGTGGTGGGCCGGGTCAGCGATCCGGGGACTCCGGCCAGGGTGGTTCCACCGGCGGCGCCGGCGATGATCCGGCTCATGTGCCGGCCCCGTCGGCCGGGGCCGGCCCGTCAGTGTTAGCCGCGTTCAAGGAACGCCTCCTTCTCGGGGTTGAGGTAGTCGTCGATGGCTGCCGCCAGCGCGGTGTGGCCGGCCAGGTCCGGGTCCGCGCCGATGATCGCCTGGGCGTCCTGCCGGGCCCGGGCGATCACGTCGCCGTGGTCCAGTACGCGCAGCAGCTTCAGGGTGGAGCGGCCCCCGGACTGGGAGGCGCCCAGGATGTCTCCCTCACGGCGGAGCTTGAGGTCTTCCTGCGAGAGTTCGAACCCGTCGGTGGTGGCCGCCACGGCCTCCAGCCTGCGCCGGCTCGGGTGTCCGGGTTCCAGGGTGGTGACCAGCAGGCAGGTTCCCGGGAGACCGCCGCGGCCCACCCGGCCGCGGAGCTGGTGAAGCTGGGAGATACCGAAACGGTCCGCGTCCAGGATCACCATCAGGGTGGCGTTGTGCACGTCCACACCCACCTCGATCACGGTCGTGGAGACCAGCAGCTTGGTCTGGTTGGCGGTGAAGGAGGCCATGGTCCCGGACTTCAGCACCGGGTCCTGCCGGCCGTGCAGCGGTGCGACGGGCACACCGGCCAGGGCGGGCTCGTCCCGGAGGAGTTCGACGACGCCGGTCACCGACGCAAGCTCACGGGCACCGCTCTCGGCCAGGTCGGCGTCGGTGGGTTCGGCTTCGCCGGGGCTGAAGTCGCCGTCGTCGTCGTCGCCGATCTTGGGACAGACCACGTAGACCTGGTGCCCGGCGTTGACCTCCTCCCGCGCCCGGGACCAGATCCGGGAAGCCCAGGCGGGGTGTTCGGCCAGGCCCACCACGTGGGTGGAGATCGGGGCGCGGCCCGCCGGCAGCTCGTCCAGCACGGAGGTTTCCAGGTCACCGAAGACCGTCATGGCCACGGTGCGCGGGATGGGGGTGGCGGTCATGACCAGCAGGTGCGGCGGCTTGCTGGCCTTGGACCGCAGCACGTCGCGCTGTTCGACGCCGAAGCGGTGCTGTTCATCGACCACGATCAGGCCGAGGTCGTAGAAGGACACGTTCTCGCTGAGCAGCGCGTGGGTGCCGATCACGATGCCGGCGGTGCCTGACGCCGCATCCAGCATGGCCTGCCGGCGGGCGGCGGTGGGCATGGAACCGGTCAGCAGGGTCACCTGCACGGAGTCGGGGCCGAGCCCGCCCAGCAGCCCGTCCCGGGAGAGCGGACCCAGGGTGCGCCGGATGGAGTCGAAGTGTTGGGAAGCGAGAACCTCGGTGGGGGCCAGCAGGGCAGCCTGTCCCCCGGCGTCCACCACCTGCAGCATCGCGCGCAGCGCCACAATCGTCTTCCCCGAGCCCACCTCGCCCTGCAGCAGCCGGTTCATCGGTGAGTCCGCTGCCAGTTCCCCGGCGAGCGTCTTGCCCACCGTTGCCTGGCCGGCGGTCAGGGTGAAGGGCAGCTGCCGGTCGAAGGAAGTCAACAGCCCCTCGGCCACGGGACGGCGGGCGGTGGCCTCCTCCGCGGCCAGCTGGGCCCGGCGCCGGGCGAGGGCCGACTGCAACACCAAGGCTTCCTGGTACCGGAACCGGTCCCGGGCGCGGCGCCAGTCCGCATGGCTCTCCGGGGCGTGGATCAGCCGGTAGGCCGCGGCTACCGGCAGGAAGTTTTCGCGGGCGCTGATGTGGTCCGGCAGCGGGTCCGGGAGGTCGGCGAGGTCCGCTGTTTCCAGCAGCGTGGCGATGACCTTCTGAATGGACCAGCTGGTCAGCTTGGCGGTAGCGGGGTACACCGGGATGGGCATCGCTGCGAGCTTTTCCGGGTCCATGCCGGGGACGTCCGGGTCCTCATCCAGCAGCTGGAACTCGGGGTTGGTGAGGCCCAGGCTTCCGCCATAGCGGGAGATCTTGCCCGAGAAGAGGGCGCGGACGCCGGGTTGGAGCTCCGCGCGGGCACGGAAACCGTTGAAGAAGCTGATCTTGAGCGTTCCGGGCTGGGCCCCGCCGGGCGTCCCGGAGCCCGCGTCATCTGAAATCACCACGTCGGTGATCGAACCGCGGCGGGCGCGCATCTGCCGGGTGCTGCTGGAGAGCACCCTGGCGATCAGGGTCACCTCCTCGTCCAGCGGAACCTCGCTGATCGGGGTCAGCTCCCCGCGGGTGACGTAACGCCGCGGGAAGTAGTTCAGCAGCCCGCCGACGGTGGTGATTCCGAGATGTTTTTCTATGACGGCGGCGGAACGCTTGCCGATCCGGCGTTCCAGGCCGAGGTTAAGTTCAGCGTTCATGTCCGTCGGGGTCCGTGCTGCCGGGCGTGGCGCCGTCGCGGGTCGTGGCCGTCTCGTCGGGGTCGCGTGGCAGCGCCAGGTCGCTGATGTTGATCTCGGAGGGCTCGCCGAGGGAGCGGATCAGCGCCACCGCGGGGGCCGCGTCCGGGACGTGGACGTGCACCCGCCACCGGTACGCGCCGCCGGCGTCGGCGTCTTTGCCCACCTGGCTCATGATGACGGACTCGCCCATTTCGTCCAGCCGCTGGCGCATGGTGGCCGCGTCCAGCGGTGAGAGGGAGATGGTGCACATCACCTCGACGCCCTCGTCCCGCGGCATGTCCACGTGGATGTGGGGGTCCTGCACGTCGTAGCCGTGCAGGCCGTCGAGGAGCTGGTCCTGGAGTTCCTCGCCCAGGACCGCGGAGCGCAGGCAGTCCAGCACCAGGAGCATGCCGACGCCGCCGGCATCGACCACCTTGGCGGTGTGCAGGGCCTCGAGCTGGTCCTCGGTACGGACGACGGCGGCCAGCGCGGCCTCCACGGCTGCGTCCAGGGCCAGGCCCAGGGTGTGGTTGCTGTCGTCCCCGCCGTGCTCGGCATCCACGGCGGCGACGGCGCGGGCCGCGGCCTCCATGACCGAGAGCATGGTGCCGGGGACCGGGTCGCTGAGCGCGGACCAGGCCCTGATCTGGGCGCGGTTCAGGGCGGCGGCCAGCAGCGGCGAGCTCAGCCGCGGGTGCCCGGCGAGCGGCTCCGCGGCGGCGCAGAGGAAGACGGCGAAGAGCGTGCCCGAGTTGCCCCGGGCCTGCTCGATGGCGGCCTGGCCGGCGCGGGCCAGCAGGGCCCCGACGTCGTGCCGGGCAGGGTCCGGGGCGGCCACGGCGTAGGGCTGGGCGTCGGCGCCGAGCTGCGGCAGGGCCGAGGTGTCCGTGGGGACGTCCTGGAGTGCCCGGGCGGCGGCGCGGACGGTGAGATAGAGGTTGGTGCCCGTATCGCCGTCGGCTACCGGGAAGATGTTGATGGCGTTCAGGCGGTCGCTGTGGTTCCCAAGCGTTGTTTCTGCCTTGCCCAACCACCGCTTCATCGCTTGCGCGTTGGCGGCAATCTTAGTCTGCAAAGTGATCCCATCCCACAGTGTCAGCGGGCCTGCCCGCTATGGTCACGCCCGTGCCGCCCTTTGGCGCACGAGCCTTCACCGAGCCTATCGCAGTGAACCCGGGAGGCAGCTGAACGTCCGCCGGAAAGGCTGCCAGCAGCCCGTGGTCCTCGCCGCCGCCCAGCACCCAGGCCATCGGGTCGGCGCGGAGCACGCCCGCTGCGGGCTCCAGCGGTGCTGCGAGTTCCTTGAGTACGTCCGGATCCAGATCGAGCACGACCCCGCTGGCCGCGGCCATCCGTTCCCCGTCCCGGACCAGGCCGTCGGAGATGTCCATCAGGGCGCTGGCCCCGGCGTCACGGGCGGCCGGGCCCGCAGCCAGCGGCGGCCGGGGCCGGCACTGGGTGTCCAGCAGGGCCCGCTGATCCTTCGTCAGGGAGTCCACCGGCACCGCGGACTCCAGCAGCGCCAGCCCGGCGGCGGCGTGCCCGACGGTCCCGGCCAGGGCCAGGGTGTCCCCGGGGCGGGCGCCGGAGCGCAGCAGCGGTGCGCGGCCGTCGAGTGTTCCGAGGATGGCGACCGTGACGGCGAGTTCCCGGCCGCGGCCGAGGTCTCCGCCGGCGACGGCGCAGCCGGGGGCGCCGAGTTCGCGGATGCCGGCGCTGATCCCGTCGGCGAAGTCTTCCACCCAGCCCACGGTGGTTTCCGGGGGCATGGTCAGGCTGACCACCAGTGAGGTGGCGCGGGCGCCCATGGCGTTGATGTCGCTGAGGTTCTGGGCGGCGGCCTTCCAGCCGACGTCGTAGCCGGTGGTGCGGTAGCCGTTGTTCCACTGCAGCCGGAAGTCCTGGTCCGCCACCTGCGTGTCGATGCTGACCACCGTGCGGCCGTCCGGGGCGGAGACGATCGCGGCGTCGTCACCGGGGCCGAGCAGCAGGACGCCGTTGTCACCGCGATTCAGGCGCGGAAAGATCCGCTCCAGCAGTTCGCCCTCGGAGAGCTCCGCCACGGTCAGGATTTTTGCTTTCACGGTTTCAGGCACAGTCCTACGCTACCGCCCGGGTCTGACAACGGCGGCGGAGGCAGCGTCCGTCGGCCCGCGGCCGCCGGGATAGGCTGGATGGATGCAGCAGCAACGCCAGACCGGATTCCTTCGCCCCCTCCGCTTCCTGGCCGCCGCAGCTGTTGCCGGACTCGCGTTAAGCGCCTGCGCCCCCGTCGTCGACGTCGCTCCCGCCAAGGATTCAGCCAATCCGGCCTGCGCGCCGATGATGGTCGCGCTGCCGGACGCCGTCGGGGACGCGAAGCTGCGCAAAACCAACAGCCAGGGCACCGCCGCGTGGGGGGACCCGTCCCAGCTGGTGCTGCGCTGCGGCGTCAATGTCCCCGGCCCAACCACGGACCGCTGCGTGAGCGTGAACGGCGTGGACTGGGTCATCAAGGAAGGCAACCCGGTGTGGACGCTGACCACCTTCGGGCGCGAGCCCGCCACGGAGATCCTGCTGGATCCGAACAAGATCAGCTCCGCCACCGTCCTGGCCGACCTGGCCAACGCCGCCGGCAAGGTCAAGTCCACCCGGAACTGCGTGGGCCAGCAGGATCTGCAGAACCTGCCCGCCGGCAACTAGGCCGGCAGGCGGGCCCCCGTCTAGCGCAGGCCCGTCTTCCGGTGCAGGGCCAGGTGGATCAGCTCGTCGATCAGGTCCGCATAACCCAGCCCCGAGGCCTTCCACATCTGCGGGTACATGCTCTTGGGCGTGAAGCCTGGCATGGTGTTGATCTCGTTGATGATGAGTTCGCCCTCGGGCGTGTAGAAGAAATCCACCCGGCTCAGGCCCTCGGCGCCGACGGCGTCGAACGCCACCGCCGCCAGTTCCCGGACCCGGACGATGTCCTCCTCGGGAAGGTCGGCCGGGCAGCTCAGCGACGCGGCGTCGTCCTCGACATACTTGGCGTTGAAGTCGTAAAAATCGTGCCCGCCGCCGGCCACGGAGATCTCCCCCGGCATGGACGTGCGCGGCGCGTCCGTTCCGCGGCCCTCCAGGACGGCGCACTCGATCTCGCGGCCCACGATACCGGCCTCGATCACCAGCTTGGGGTCGTGCTCCCGGGCGGTCTCGATCGCGGCGTCGAGGTGCTCCAGGGAGTCCACCTTCGAGATCCCCATGGAGGACCCCGCGCGGGCCGGCTTGACGAAGACGGGGAAGCCCAGCGCGTCGACGCGTTTGCGGACCTGTTCCGGGTCGGTGAGCCACTGCCTGTCGGTGACGGTGATGTACGGGCCTACCCGCAGCCCGGCGGCCTCGAAGACCACCTTCATGTAGTGCTTGTCCATGCCGACGGCGGAGGCCAGCACGCCGGCGCCGACGTAACGGGTGTCGGAGAGCTCCAGCAGGCCCTGGATGGTGCCGTCTTCGCCGAACGGGCCGTGCAGCAGCGGGAACACGACGTCGACGGCGCCCAGTTCCTGCGGCACCTGGTTCGGTGCGGCCACGATCAGCTGGTGTTCACCGCCGATTTCAGCCAGCGTCACGGTCTTCTCCGACGGTGCGACCTCGGGCAGGGACGTCGCGGACAGCGACCAGTCCCGGGTGTCCCCGGAGGCCAGCACCCACTGGCCGCTCTTGGCGATCCCGATCGGGATGACCTCGTACTTGGACTGGTCGATGGCACCCAGGACACCGGCGGCGGTGACGCAGCTGACCGCGTGTTCGCTGGAGCGGCCGCCGAAGAGAACGGCGACGCGGGGCCGGCGGTTGGCGGGGGCTGCTGGGGTCAGGTTGTTTTCCGGCACTGTCAGTAATCGCCTTCGGGTTTCAGGTCCCGGGACAGCAGGAGCGGTCCCAGTTGGTCTACGGAAAGTTTTCCGGCCAGCACGGCGACGACGGCGGCGGTGATGGGCATGTCGACGCCCAGCTTTCCGGCGAGCTCGTGCACGGCCTGGGCGGACTTGATGCCCTCCGCCGTCTGCGTCATCTCGGCCGTGACCTCATCAAGGGTCAGGCCGGTGCCAAGCAGGCGGCCGGCAGTGTGGTTGCGCGACAGCGCCGAGGAACAGGTGGCCACCAGGTCGCCCAGCCCGGCGAGACCGGCCATGGTGCGGGCCTCCCCGCCCAGGGCCAGGGTCAGCCGCGACGTCTCGGCTAGTCCCCGGGTGATGACGGAGGCCTTGGTGTTGTCCCCCATCTGCTTGCCCTCGCAGATGCCAACGGCCAGGGCGATGATGTTCTTGACGATGCCGCCGATTTCCACGCCGACCACGTCCGAGGTGGTGTACGGCCGGAAGTAGGGGGCGGTGCAGCTGCGGGCCATCCACCCGGCCGCCGCGGAGTCGGTGCAGGCGACGACGGACGCCGTCGGCTCCTCCCGCGCGATTTCCATCGCCAGGTTGGGTCCGGAGACGACGGCGACGCGGTCGGCCGGGATGTCGAGTTCCTGGCAGATCACCTCGCTCATCCGGGCATCGGTGTGCAGTTCGAGGCCCTTCATCAACGACACGACCAGCGCGTCGGGTCCGATCAGGTCCTTCCACTCGCGAAGCTGCGGGCGCAGGGTCTGGGCGGGCACGGCGAGCACCACCAGGTCGGCTCCGCCGAGTACGTCGGCGACGTCGGTGGATGCGGTGATGCCGGCCGGAAGCGCGACACCCTTGAGGTACTGCTCGTTGCGGTGCTCCGTGTTGATCTGGTCAACGACGGCGGGCCGCCTGCCCCAGAGGCGGACGGTCCGGTCAACACCGGAGGCGGTGCCGGCGTCGGCGAGGACCTTGGCGAAGGTGGTTCCCCAGGAGCCGGCGCCGAGGACGGCGACCTGCCGGGCAGAGCCTTCCCAGCCGCGCGGGTGCTCCGCCGTCATGCGGCGCCGTCCGACGGGCCGCCGTCGTCCGTGCTGCCACCGGCACCGCCGCGCTCGACGAACCTCCCGTGGGTGCTCTGGTTGTGCGCCGAAGGGTCCCAGCGGACCAGCGGCGGCTGGCCGCCGCGCAGAGTCGCCAGCAGTTCGGTGATGGCATCCATGATGACGTTGGTGGCCTCGGTGAGGGTCGCCCGGTCCAGCGGACGTCCGGCGAAGGCGCTGAGGTCAACGGGGTCGCCCACCAGCACCCGGGAGGTTTTCCGCGGGAAGATGTGGAACCGCTTCGCGTAGCGCGGGAAGACTTCGTGGGCGCCCCAGTGGGCCATGGGCACCACCGGAATGCCGCTTTCCAGGGCCATCCTCGCGGCCCCGGTGTGGCCTTTCATCGGCCACAGCTCGGGGTCACGGGTGAGCGTGCCCTCCGGGTAGATGATGATGGCGCCGCCCTCGTCAACGACCTCCTTGGCGACCTGCAGCGAGTGGTTAGCCCCCGCCGTCGAGCGTTCCACCGGGATCTGCTTGGTGTTGCGCAGCACCGAACCGAGCACCGGCACCTTGAAGAGGCTGCCCTTGGCCAGGAAGTGCGGCATCCGCTTCTGGTTGTAGAGCATGTGCCCGATCACCAGCGGGTCTATCTCGGTGCAGTGGTTCGGCGCCGCGATGAATCCGCCGGCGGGCAGCTTGTCCAGGCCGTCCCACTTCTTGCCCATCAGCAGGTTCATGACCGGCCGGACGATGCCGGCAACGATCACGAAGGTGGTCTGGCTCTTGGCCGTTTCTTTCATCGGGATCCGCTACCGGGCCGGGGTGATGTCGAAATCGGCGCCCAGGCCGGCGAGCTTTTCGGTGAAGCGCTCGTAGCCGCGGTTGATGATGTCGATGCCGGTGACCCGGGAGGTG
>DASSXE010000249.1:0-3940 GCA_035704125.1 Arthrobacter sp. | reverse complement strand
CCGGTGGTGACGAAGCGGTCCATTGCTTTCCGGCAACCCCAGACTGTAAGTTCAGGACAAGTCCGTGGTACCGGCCGGGGTGGTTGGTTCGGCCCGTTCGACCGGGCCGTCCGTATGGCCTCGGCTGACTACGCAGGGAGGACCCCAGTGAGTTTGCGACCCCTTACGCCGCAGGAGCGTGCCGAAGCCCTGCGCAAGGCTGCCGCGGCGCGGGTGACCCGGGCCGAGGCCAAAGAGCGGCTGAAAACGGGGGAGTTGACCGTCGCCAGGCTCCTCAGCGACGCCGAAGCGGACGAGGCGGTCGCCCGGATGCGGGTCGTGGAGCTGCTGGAGGCCCTGCCCGGAATCGGCCAGGTGCGGGCTGCGGCCATCATGGAACGGCTCGGCATTGCGGCATCCCGCCGGATACGGGGCCTGGGAATCCACCAGCGCGCGGCGCTGGTAGATTTTATAGACGAGAAATAGGCCCGTTTCAGCTAAGCACCGCCAAAGGAATATGTGAGCAACAAACCCGGACTGACAGTCCTCGCCGGACCGACCGCCGTCGGCAAAGGCACCGTGTCCACCTACATCCGGGACAACTACCCGGGTGTTTGGCTTTCCGTCTCCGCGACCACGCGGGAGCCTCGCCCGGGGGAGCAGGACGGCGTGCACTACTTCTTCAAGTCGGCCGAGGAATTCGACGCGCTGGTGGCGAAGGGAGAGCTGCTGGAATGGGCCGTCGTGCACGGCCGGAACCGCTACGGCACGCTCCGCTCCACCGTCGACGCCGCCATTGCGGACGGCCGGTCCGTGCTGCTGGAGATCGACCTGCAGGGCGCACGCCAGGTCAAGAAAGCCGTTCCGGACGCCCAGTTCGTCTTCCTGGCGCCGCCGAGCTGGGACGAAATGGTCCGCCGCCTGGTGGGCCGCGGCACGGAATCCGCGGAAGAACAGCAGCAAAGGCTGGAAACCGCTAAACTAGAACTTGCTGCTGAACCGGAGTTCGACCACACCGTCGTCAACGACGATGTCCGCCGGGCAGCTGACGAGCTTGTTTCACTCATGGGGCTGACCCCGAACCCGTAATCCAGGCCACGGGAAGTATCGGCCCGTAAGAATTTGGAGAATTCGTGTCCACGAACCTTGAAGGCATCATCAACCCGCCGATCGACGAGCTGCTGAAGGCCGCCGACTCGAAGTACGGCCTGGTAATTTTCGGTGCCAAGCGCGCCCGTCAGATCAATGCCTACTACGCCCAGCTGCACGAGGGCCTCTTCGAGTACGTCGGCCCGCTGGTCGACACCAAGCTGAACGAAAAGTCGCTGTCCATCGCGCTGCGCGAGATCAATGAAGGCAAGCTCGTTTCCACGCCGATCGAGGCCGCTGCAGAGTAAATGCTCTGCTGCCTGACGGAGGTCACGTGCGCATAGTCCTCGGAGTCGGGGGAGGGATTGCCGCCTACAAGGTGGCATCCCTCCTCCGGCTTTTTACTGAAGCCGGCCATGACGTCACCGTCATCCCCACCGAAGCGGCGACCCGTTTCGTCGGCGTCGCCACCTGGGAAGCCCTCTCCGGCCACCCGGTGAGCAACAGCGTCTTCGACGACGTGCACACGGTAAACCACGTCCGGCTCGGCCACGAGGCGGAACTGATCGTGATCGCACCGGCGACGGCGGACCTGCTGGCGCGCGCAGCGTCCGGCCAGGCCAACGACCTGCTGACCAACACCCTGTTGATGGCCCGCGGGCCGGTCCTGATGGCGCCGGCGATGCACACCGAGATGTGGGGGCATGCGGCTACCCGGGCCAACGTGGAGACCCTGCGCGCCCGCGGCGTCACCGTGCTGGATCCCGCGTCCGGGCGCCTGACCGGTGCCGATTCGGGTCCGGGCCGGCTGCCCGAGCCCGCGGCGATTTTCGCAGCGGCGATGGCACTGACAGGCGCTCCCGCCGATGCCGCACCCATGCCGGGCGACGCCGGCGCAGCGTCCGGTACCGTAACCCCGATGGCTACCGCCGCCGGGCCCTTGACTGGCACGACGGTCACCATCAGCGCCGGCGGTACCCGTGAACCCCTCGACCCGGTCCGTTTCCTGGGGAACCGGTCCTCCGGCAAACAGGGCGTGGCCCTCGCCGTCGCTGCCCGGGACGCCGGCGCGAGGGTCCGGCTGCTCGCCGCCCACATGGACGTGCCCCCGCCCGCCGGGGTCGAGGTCGTCCGGGTCGAAACCGCCCTGGAACTGCGGCAGGCCGCGTTGCACGCCGCCGCGGATTCCGACGTCGTCATCATGGCCGCTGCCGTCGCCGATTTCCGCCCGGCTGACGTCTCGGGCACCAAGATCAAGAAGCGCGACGACACCGCGGACCCGGTCATCACGCTGGTCCGCAACCCGGACATCCTGCGCGAGCTCGTCGAGGTCCGCGACGCCGCCTCGCGGAACCAGCTGATCGTCGGCTTCGCGGCCGAGACCGGGGATGCGGACGGGGACGTGCTCGAATACGCCGCCGCCAAGCTGCGCCGTAAGGCCTGTGATCTGCTGGTGGTCAACCAGGTAGGCCAGGATCAGGTGTTCGGCCAGGACAGTAATTCAGTAGTCATCCTTGCCCGCTCCGGCTCCGAACCCCAAGAGGCGTCGGGCACCAAGTCCGACGTCGCGGCTGCCGTGATCGACCGCGTCAGCGCCGAACTCACCCGGGTGGTCCCGCCCGCGTGAGCCCTGGCGTTACCAAGGTCTCCTTCGCGGGGGGTCACACGCCGCCGGATGCCCGATTTCCAACCAGTAAGGTAGTTGAGTGACTTTACCCCTGCACATCCCAGAT
This sequence comes from Arthrobacter sp., assembly GCA_035704125.1. Lineage (GTDB taxonomy): Bacteria > Actinomycetota > Actinomycetes > Actinomycetales > Micrococcaceae > Arthrobacter. Next base: position 1,139 of record DASSXE010000249.1, on the reverse strand, counting down.
TTCCACGGGTCCACGCCCGCCTCGCTCCGGCTCTTCACGTCCGAGTCCGTGACCGAAGGACACCCCGACAAGATCTGTGACCAGATCAGCGATGCGATCCTCGACGCGCTGCTGGCCAAGGACCCGGAGTCCCGGGTAGCAGTGGAAACCCTCGCCACCACCGGGCTGGTCCACGTCGCGGGTGAAGTCACCACGGACGCCTACGTCGAAATCCCACAGATCGTCCGCGAGACCATCCTCGGAATCGGCTACGACTCCTCCGCCAACGGCTTCGACGGCGCCCGCTGCGGCGTGTCCGTCTCCATCGGCCAGCAGTCCAACGACATCGCCGGCGGCGTCTTCAACTCCCTCGAAGCCCGCGAGGGCCGCCAGGAGGACGACTACGACCTGCAGGGCGCAGGCGACCAGGGCCTGATGTTCGGCTACGCCAGCGACGAAACGCCGTCGTACATGCCGGTGCCCATCTGGCTCGCGCACCGCCTGTCCGAGCGGCTCACCGAGGTCCGGAAGTCCGGCCAGCTCGACTACCTGCGGCCCGACGGCAAGACCCAGGTCACCGTTGGATACGACGGCGACCGGCCCGTTTCGCTGGAGACCGTCGTGATCTCCAGCCAGCACGCCGAGGGCGCCAGCCTGGACCGGCTGCGCGCGGATCTGGCCGAGCAGGTCGTCAACCCGGTGATGGCCATGTCCAACCTGGACACCTCCCGGTCACGGAACATCCTCAACCCGGCCGGAGCCTTCGTTATTGGTGGCCCGGTGGGCGACGCGGGCCTGACCGGCCGCAAAATCATTGTCGACACCTACGGCGGCATGGCCCGCCACGGCGGCGGCGCCTTCTCCGGCAAGGACCCGTCGAAGGTCGACCGTTCCGCCGCGTACGCCATGCGCTGGGTTGCGAAGAACGTCGTGGCCGCAGGTCTCGCCCGGCGCGCGGAAATCCAGATCGCGTACGCCATCGGCCAGGCACGCCCCGTTGGCACCTACGTGGAAACCTTCGGAACCGAAACCGTGGACCCGGCCCGGATCAGCGCCGCCATCGCGGAAATCTTCGACCTGCGCCCCCGCGCCATCATCGACGCACTGGACCTGAAGCGTCCCATCTACGCTAAGACCGCCGCGCACGGCCACTTCGGCCG
>DASSXE010000215.1:0-5224 GCA_035704125.1 Arthrobacter sp. | reverse complement strand
GGCAAGAAACGGCATCGCGCACCTCCCGCGGAACCCCCGGGCGGGTGCGTTCCGCTGATTCCATTGGATGCCATCGCGGCCGGGCCGTCAATGGCGCTAGGTCCCGCTTCCGCGTCCTTTTCCCGGCCGGTCACCTCGCCGTTCCAAGTATGGCCGCCGCCGCGTAGCCTAGGGCCCATGCGACTGAAGATGTGCAGTATCCATGTCAAAGACCCCGCTGCGGCCCATGAGTTCTACACCGGAATCCTTGGTTTCGAGACCTTGATGGCGCTGCCCGAGCACAATCTCTACATCATCAAGGACCCGGAAGGCGCTGCCACGGTGGGGCTGCTGCTGGAGCCCAGCGACAACCCGATTGGCGCCAGCTACATGAACGCCGTGCACGACGCCGGGCTGCCGGCGATCGTCTTCGGTGTGAAGGACGTGCGGGCCGAGTACGAGCGGCTCACCGCCAAGGGCGTGATGTTCCTGACCGAGCCTTCAGAGGGTCCCGGCGGAACCACCGCCATCCTCGACGACGGCTGCGGCAACTACGTCCAGCTGCACCAGGACTAGGCCTCGCGGGGCGGGGATTACTCGGCGCGGGGGCGGGCCTTCTTGGCGTCCTTCTTCGCGGCCTCGTCCTTGACCCGCTGGGCCTCGGCGCGGACAGCGGCGTGGGTGGAGCGCTCGGCGACCAGCCAGGCCGGGGGAGCCTGCAGCAGCGCGGTGATTTCCGCCGTCGTCAGCGCCTCCTCGACGCCGCCGCGGGACAAGCCGCTGATTGAGACGTTGAGCTTCTGCGCGACGACCGGGCGCGGGTGCGGGCCGGTGCGGCGCAGCTCGGCGAGCCACTCCGGCGGGTTGGCCTGGAGTTCGGCGAAGTCCGCGCGGGTGATGACCGAATCCTGGAACTCCTGGGGTGTTGCGGGCAGGTAGATGCCAAGCTTCTTGGCAACGGTGGCCGGCTTCATGGACTGGGAGTTTGCAGAGGTCATGGTTAAAGGGTATCCGGCGGCAGGCCCGCAGGGCACCAAACAGCACCACGCGGATCGGGCCGGGTGCAGCAGGAGCTCGGGCGGTACTGTGAAGCTGTGTCCGTAGAAGAAGAAGCACCCCAGCCCCACGACGATTCCGCACCCCTGCCGCGGGAGCTCCGGTTCGCCTACGTGGCCGGTGTGACGCCGGGAAAGTGGATCCGCCGCTGGGAAGAGCGGATGCCGGACGTGCCGCTGGGCTCCTTCATGGCCGACGACGGCGCCCAGGTGGCGGTGCTGCGCGACGGTTCCGCGGACCTGAGCTTCGTGCGGCTCCCAGTGGACCGCGAGGGCCTCAGCGTTATCCCGCTCTACGAGGAACAGCCCGTCGTGGTGGCGCCGAAGGGCCACGAAATCTCGGTTTTCGAGGAGGTGGCGCTGGCGGACCTGGACGCCGAGACGTTCCTGGATGTTGCCGCCGTCGGCGGGGCGGAAGCGGCCCTGCAGGTGGTGGCCTCCGGCGCCGGACTGGCCATCCTTCCCATGTCGGTGGCACGGCACTTCAACGTCAAGGACACGGTGGCGCGCAAGCTCACCGGCGCCCCGGCCACCCAGATTGCCCTGGCTTGGCCCAGCGACGCCACGGACGAAGTGATCGAGGAGTTTATCGGCATTGTCCGCGGCCGCACCGCGGCGAGCTCCCGGCAGCCGTCGGCGCAGCAGGAGAAGCCCAAGCGGGAACCGAAACCGGACCGCCGTGGGCCCGCGGTGAAGAAGCCCAAGGTTGCCCAGCGCTACGCCCCCAACCCGGACAAGGGCCGGGGCAAGGGCTCCCGCAAGAAGGGCAAGCGCTAACCCTCACCACGCGCCGCCCGGTCCCGGACCTGTCGAGCTAGAAATTTCCTGTCGACGCGGAAAATACCCGGCGCCCCCGGAATTACCGTTGCGCCGGGTCATTTGCGCCTCGACAGGCCGCGGCCGTTGCGGGATCTCGCGCCCGGACCTCTAACGGTCCGAGGAAATTGTTGAACAATCCGTCGGAATGGTGCATCCTTGGAGGGAAGCAACCTTGAGACGAGGATCACACATGGCCACCACCGGGCTGAGCACCATCGACCTGAACAGCGACGTCGGCGAATCCTACGGGCGCTGGAGCCTCGGCGACGACGCCGCCATGTTCCGCTCCGTCTCCAGCGCCAACGTCGCCTGCGGCTTCCACGCCGGAGACCCCAGCGTCATCCGCCAGACCTGCCGGGCCGCCGTCGCAGCCGGAGTCACGATCGGCGCGCACGTCGGGTACCGGGACCTGGCCGGCTTCGGCCGCCGCTTCCTCGACATCGACCCCATCGAACTGGCGGACGACGTCGTCTACCAGATCGGAGCGCTGCAGGCCCTGGCCGCCGCGGAAGGCGGACGCGTCACCTACGTCAAGCCGCACGGCGGCCTGTACAACGCGATCGTGGCCCACACCGCCCAGGCCAGGGCCGTCGTCGACGCCGTCAAGTCCGTCGATCCCGGCCTGCCCATCCTTGGCCTGCCCGGCTCGGAGGTGTTGCGCCTGGCCGAGGCTGCCGGGCTGCGGGCGGTCACCGAGGCGTTCGCCGACCGTGCCTACAACCCTGACGGCACCCTCGTGTCGCGCACCCGCAAAGGCGCGGTCCTGCATGATCACGCCGAGGTCACCGAGCACGTCCTTCGGATGGCCGCCGACTCTGCCGTCCGCACCATCGACGGTTCCATCCTGAAAATCCGGGCGGAAAGCATCTGCGTCCACGGCGATTCTCCGGGGGCCGTGGCCATGGCGGCCGCCGTCCGGACCGCCCTCAACGACGCCGGCATCGGCACGGCGCCTTTCGTTTAGGCGCGCCTCACAGCAAGGACCCACCGTTGGTCGTGGGTCACCCTTTCAGCGACGGCACACTCTTGAAGGCAGCAGATGATTGAAACAGCACGGGAAGGCCGGCCGGCGCGGCCGGTGACCGGCACGGTGGCCTCGGTGCGGCCCGCGGGAACCCGCGCGGTGCTGGCCGAGCTCGCCGGAACCCAGGACGTGCTGGCACTGCAGGCGCTCCTCCTGGAGAGTCCGTTGCCCGGCCAGGTGGACGTCCTGGCGGCGGCCCGAACGGTCCTGGTCACCGCCGACTCGCCGGTTTCCGCGCGCCGGATCGCCGCCGCACTGCTTGGCCTGGACCTCACCGCACCCGTGCAGCGCGACGGTGGCCTGGTGGTGATCGACACCGTGTACGACGGCGAGGACCTCGCCGAGGTGGGCGAGCTGACCGGACTGGGACCGGATGGAGTGGTCGCCGCGCACACCGGCCAGGTATGGACCGTGGCCTTCGCCGGCTTCGCCCCCGGATTCGGCTACATGGTGGGTGAGGACACAGTGCTGGAGGTGCCGCGGCGCAGCTCGCCGCGCACCGCCGTCCCCGCCGGGGCGGTGGCACTGGCCGGGAACTACTCCGCGGTCTACCCGCGCCGCTCACCAGGCGGCTGGCAGCTGATCGGCCGGACCACCGCTCGGATGTGGGACCTTGCCCGCGAACAGCCTGCCCTGGCCGCCCCGGGCCAGCGGGTCCAGTACCGGGCGATCCGCGAGAGTGTTCACGTGGTGCCGGAGCCGGAAATGCCCGCGACCCCGCCGGATGAGCCCCGGGAACCGGCCGCGGATGCCGTGACCGGCCCAACCGACAACGTGCCCACGCCCGTCGCCCGCGGCCTCCGCGTCGTCACCCCCGGCCTGCAGAGCCTCATCCAGGATCTCGGCCGCTACGGCCACTCAGGGCTTGGTGTTTCCGCGGCCGGTGCGCTGGACCGGGCATCCCTGCGCCGGGCCAACCGGCTGGTCGGCAACGCGGCCACGGCCGCCGTCATCGAGACGGTTGCCGGAGGACTGGCGGTCCGGGCCGCCGGCGACCAGGTCCTGGCCGTCACCGGTGCCCCCTGCCTGGTGACCATCGAGTCCCCGGCCATCGAATCACCTGCCCGTTCCGACCACGAAGGGCGGGACGGACCGGCGTGGCGGACCGTCCCGATGGCCGCCCCCTTCGCCCTGCTCGACGGCGAGACCCTCACCCTCGGGACCCCGGACACCGGATTCCGCAGCTACCTGGCCGTCCGCGGCGGTGTGGATGCGCAACCGGTCCTCGGCAGCCGCTCCACGGACACCCTCTCCGGCCTCGGCCCGGCACCGCTGGCTGCCGGGCACCTCCTGGCCGCCGGCGGCGACGCCGACTCGGGCGTGGTGGGACATCCGGAGCTGCAGCCGGACTTTCCCGGCAGCGCGGTGACCGTCCTCGACGTCGTCCCCGGCCCGCGCGCGGACTGGTTCGACCAGGCCGCCCTGGATTCCCTCACCACCCAGGAATGGCAGGTCACGCCCCAGTCCAACCGGGTGGGGATGCGGCTCGACGGGACGCCGCTGCGGCGCATCCGGGACGGCGAACTGCCCAGCGAGGGGACCGTCTCCGGCGCCCTGCAGGTCCCGCCGGAGGGCCTACCGGTGCTCTTCCTGGCCGACCACCCGATCACCGGCGGCTACCCGGTGATCGCGGTCGTCGTCGACACCCACCTTGACCTCGCCGCACAGGTCCCGATCGGCGGAACCATCCGCTTCCGCTGGGCCGATGCCGCCGCCAACAAGGCCGCCTCCGACGAAGAAGTGAGTAACTGATGCGCAAGGTCCTGATCGCCAACCGCGGCGAAATCGCCGTCCGGATCGCCCGGGCCTGCGACGACGCAGGACTGGCGTCGGCCGCCGTCTATGCCGACATCGACGCCGACGCGGTGCACGTCTCGGCGGCGGACGAGGCGTTCGCCCTGGGCGGCAATTCACCCGCGGACACCTATCTGAGCATCCCCAAGCTGCTCGCCGCCGCCGCCGCATCCGGCGCGGACGCCGTCCATCCTGGCTACGGCTTCCTGTCCGAGAATGCCGACTTCGCCCAGGAGGTCCTCGACGCCGGACTGACCTGGATCGGACCCGCGCCGGATGCCATCCGGCTGCTGGGCAACAAGATCACGGCCCGCGAAACGGCCGTCCGGGCCGGCGCACCCCTGGTGGCCGGCAGCGACGGTCCCGTTGACACGGCGGCCGAGGCCCGGGCCTTTGCCGAGCAACACGGACTGCCGATCGCCATCAAGGCGGCCTTCGGCGGCGGCGGGCGCGGGATGAAGGTGGTCCGGGAGCTCGAGGAAATCGAGGAAGCCTTCGACTCCGCCGTCCGCGAGGCCGTCGCCGCCTTCGGCCGCGGCGAATGCTTCGTGGA
>DASSXE010000511.1:0-2347 GCA_035704125.1 Arthrobacter sp. | reverse complement strand
CTCGACGACGGCGCACTGGTGATCGTTCCGGGTGACCGGGCGGATGTCCTGGTGGCGTGCCTGGCGTCGTCGTTCTCGCCCGAATTCCCGGTCCCTTCTGCGCTGATCCTGACCGGCGGCCTGGCGCCCGACCCCACGATCTATTCGTTGCTGGCCCAGGCGCCGTTCCCGATTTTCGCGGCCCCGGACGACACCTACGTCACCGCCAAACGCGTCTCAGAGGTGCGCAGTGAGATCTGGTCCGGCCACCGACGCAAGGTGGCGTCCGCGCTGGGCCTGTGGTCCAAGCGGGTGGACGAGGCGGAACTGCTGGAGCGCCTGCACCTGCCCCGGCCGGAGCGGATGACCCCGCTGCGCTTCCTGCACGACCTGATCGAGCGGGCCCGGTCGCAGCGACGCCACATAGTGCTGCCGGAGGGCACGGATGTCCGCATCCTGCGGGCCGCGGAAATCCTGCACCGCCGCGACGTCTGCGAACTTACCGTGCTGGGCCGCGAGGCCGACGTCCGCGAGCTCGCGGCCACCCAGGGCATCGACCTGGCCGGGATCAACATCGTGGACCCGGCCACCTCGGAGCTGCGGCACGGCTTCGCCGAGAAGTACGCGGAACTGCGCGCCCACAAGGGCGTGGATCTGGCGAAGGCCCTGGAGGTAATGGAGGACGAAAGCTACTTCGGCACCATGATGGTCCAGCTGGGGGTGGTGGACGGCATGGTCTCCGGCGCCGCGCACACCACGGCGCACACCATCCGGCCTGCGCTGGAGTTCGTGAAGACCCGCGACGGCGTCAAAATCGTCTCCTCGGTGTTCCTGATGCTGATGCCGGACCGCGTGCTGGTCTACGGAGACTGCGCCGTAAACCCGGAACCCAACGTCGAACAGCTCGCCGACATCGCCCTCGCCTCCGCCGAGACTGCCGCCCAGTTCGGCGTGGAGCCGCGGGTGGCGATGCTCTCGTATTCCACCGGCGGCTCCGGTTCCGGCGAGGCCGTGGACGCCGTCCGCCAGGCCACCGAACTGGTCCGCGCCCGTCGTCCCGACCTCGCCGTCGAAGGCCCCATCCAGTACGACGCCGCCGTCGACGCCGCGATTGCCGCGTCGAAGATGCCGGGCTCCACCGTGGCCGGCCAGGCGACGGTGTTCATCTTCCCGGACCTGAACACCGGCAACAACACCTACAAGGCGGTCCAACAGTCCTCCGGGGCGGTCGCCGTCGGGCCCGTCCTGCAGGGCCTGCGCAAGCCGGTCAACGACCTGTCCCGCGGCTGCACGGTGGACGACATCCTCAACACCGTCGCGATCACGGCGATCCAGGCCCAGTCGGTCCAGCCCGCCGTCGCCCAGCCCGTCGCCCAGCCCGTCGACGCCAAGGCCTAGGAGGCCCCATGCTCGTGCTCGTCATCAACTCAGGCTCGTCCTCGCTGAAGTACCAGGTCCGCGACGTGGAGGCCGGCAGCGTCCTGGCCGAGGGGCTGGTCGAACGGATCGGGTTGGGCAACGGGGGCGGCGGCGACGGCGCCGTCGAGGGTCCGCGGGACCATGCCGAAGCGCTGGAACTGGTTGCCGGTGCCATCCACGAGGCGCTGGGGGAGCGGCAGCTGGACGCGGTGGGCCACCGGGTGGTGCACGGCGGCGAGCGGTTTGCCGAACCGGTGCTGGTCAACAATGAGATCACCCGCGCCATCGAACGGCTGAACCCGCTGGCGCCACTGCACAACCCGGCCAACGTCCTGGGCATCCGCGCCATCGCCAGGAAGTGGCCGGACCTGCCGCAGGTGGCCGTCTTCGACACCGCGTTCCACCGCACCCTGCCCGAGTACGCCTGGCGCTACGCGGTGCCTGATGAGTTGTACACCAACCACGGCATCCGGCGGTATGGCTTCCATGGCACCTCGCACGAGTACGTTGCGCACCGGGCGGCGGCGCTGCTGGACGTGCCGGTGGAGGAGTTCGACGCCGTGATCGCCCACCTCGGCAACGGCGCCTCTGTCACCGCCATCCACGGCGGCAAGTCCATCGACACCTCCATGGGCTTCACGCCACTCGAGGGCCTCGTGATGGGTACCCGTTCCGGCGATCTTGACCCCTCGATCCTGGTGTTCCTGGGCCGGGCCGGCTGGTCCGCGGAGGACATCGACTCCATGCTGAACCGGCAGTCGGGGCTCAAGGGCCTCGCCGGGAACAACGACATGCGCTCTGTGGTGGAGGCCGCCGAGGCCGGGGACGCCAAATCCGCCATGGCGCTGGCCGTGGCCTCCTACCGGCTGGCCAAATACATCGGCGGCTACCACGTGGCCGTCGGCGGCGCGAAGGCCCTGGTCTTCACCGCCGGCATCGGCGAGAACTC
>DASSXE010000491.1:0-3005 GCA_035704125.1 Arthrobacter sp. | reverse complement strand
CCTGGTCGATGGTTTTGCCGGTCTCGGATGCCATGACCTCAAGGAGCTCGGCGCGGCGGGACTCCAGCACGTCGCCGGCGCGGTGCAGGATCCCGGCGCGCTCGGCGCCGGAGAGTGCGCCCCAGGCCTTGCCCTGCTCATGTGCGCTGTCGATGACCGCGTTCAGGGTCGCCTCGTCGGAGATGGTGGCTGCCTCGACGGCGGCGTTACCCAGGGTGGAGGTCGCCACGCGGCCCAGGATGGCGCGGCCCCAGTCGCGGTTCGCGGGCAGCGACGGGTCCGTGTCCGGAGTGTTCCGGAAACCCTCCCGCGGCATCGGCTCGGCCGGGAGCGCGCGGTTCTGCCGGCGGTTCGGGCCCGGGACCTCGTCGTCGAGCTTGGCGAGGGAGGAGAGGAAACGCTGCTTCTCCCGCTCGAAGAGGGATTCGTTCTCGCTGAGTTCGAAGACGGCGGACATGAAGTTGTCCTGGCTGGCGCCTTCCTCGAGGCGGCGGATCAGGTAGGCGATCGCGACGTCGAACTCGGCGGGGTGGACCACCGGCGTGTACAGCAGGAGGGACCCGACGTCTTTCTTCACGGCTTCGGCCTGCCCTTGGGCCATACCGAGGAGCATTTCGAACTCGATACCTTGCCGCCCGGTATCCGCGATGCCGCGCTGCTTGGCCAGCAGCCAGGCGAAGGCGATGTCGAAGAGGTTGTGGCCGGCAACGCCGATCCGGACGTTGCGGATCCGGTCCGGGTGCAGCGCGTAGTTGATGACCCGCTTGTAGTTGGTGTCCGAGTCCTGCTTGGTGTTCCAGGTGGCCAGCGGCCAGTCGTGCAGCGAGGCCTCGACCTGCTCCATCGGCAGGTTGGCGCCCTTCACCACGCGGACCTTGATCGCGGCGCCTCCTTCGGCGCGGCGGGCGGCGGCCCAGTCCTGCAGCCGGATCATGGCGGACAGGGCGTCCGGGAGGTAGGCCTGGAGCACGATGCCGGCTTCCAGGTCCTTGAACTCGGGCTTGTCCAGGATCCGGGTGAAGACCGCGATGGTCATGTCCAGGTCCTTGTATTCCTCCATGTCCAGGTTGATGAACTTGGCTTTGCCGCCGCCGGCGGCGAAGGACGCGGCGCGGGTGAACAGCGGGGTGAGCTTATCCACCACGTGCTCCACGGCCTCGTCGAAGGCCCAGGCGGAGTGCGGGGCCACCGTGGAGGAGACCTTGATCGAGACGTAGTCCACGTCCGGCCGGGCCAGGAGTTTGTGGGTTCCCTCGAGGCGGCGGGAGGCCTCATGCTCGCCAAGCACCGCCTCGCCCAGGAGGTTCACGTTGAGCTTGATGCCGTCCTTGCGGATCTTGGCGATGGCCGGGCCGAGCTTGGCGTCGGTGGCGTCCACGATCAGGTGGCCCACCATCTCCCGGAGGACCCGGCGCGCCACCGGGATGACCAGCTGCGGGAGCACCGGGGCCATGGTGCCGCCGAGGCGGACGGCGCCGCGCATGTACCAGGGAAGGAATGCCGGGACCTTGGGGGCCAGTACGGCAAGGTTGCGGGCGGCGACCTGCAGGTCCTCGGGGCGGACGACGCCGTCGACGAACCCGACCGTGAAGTCGAGGCCGTTCGGGTCCTTCAGCACCCCGGCGAGCTGCTGCGCGGAAGCATCGACCGGGACCTCGGAGGCGGCGGTGAGCCAGCGGCGCACCAGGGTGATGCACTCCTCGGCCAGGGCGGCCGCCTCAAGCACGGGCGAGCCTTCCGAGACTGCGGTGTGCGGGGCGTCGTTGCCCGCGCCGCTGCCGGTGGCGGCGCCGGATTCCATTGAGGTGTTGGTCATGGTGGCACTCGGTCTTTCTCAAGATGTGGACTTTTCCCACCATCAGTATGCGATCCCGCTCACATAAGATAAAGCGATGTTTTCTAAGCAGTACTGGTTAGAAAACTCACACCTTTAGGTGATGCTCCCGCACGTCCCGCACGTCCCCTTGCGACGCTCCCTCACGTCCGGCGCGAAAAAACGAAACCCTCCCGCGGAACGTGCGGGAGGGTTCGCTAAACGTGCGGGAGGGTTCGCCGGAAGCGCTCCGGATTTGAGGGAGCGTCCGGGGTGGGGGTGGTCAGCCGACGTGCCGGTGCTGCTCCACGGCTTCCTGGTGCCGCGGACTGTCCGGGTTCATCAGCGAGTGCTTGCGGCCGTAGGTGAAGTAGATGGTGAGCCCGACGACCAGCCAGACGCCGAACCGGACCCAGGTTTCCCAGTGCAGCTGCAGCATCAGGAACGCCGACGCCAGCATGCCGAAGAGCGGCACCACCGGCATGAACGGCAGCCGGAAGGTGCGCGGGGCGTCGGGGCGCTTGTAGCGGAAGATGATCACCGAGAGGCAGACGACGACGAACGCGGCCAGGATGCCGATGTTGGTCAGGTCGGCCACGGCCTTGATCGGGAACACCCCCGCCAGCAGGGCGGAGGCGACGCCGGCGATCCAGGTGACCCGCTGCGGGGTGCCGTGCCGGTCGGTCTTGGCGAACCAGCCCGGCAGCAGCCCGTCGCGGCTCATCGAGAACCACACCCGGGTAACACCAAGCAGGAAGGTCAGCATCACCGTCAGGATCGAGAGCACCGCGAAGACGGAGATGATGGTGGCGATCACGGGCAGGCCCACGCCGTTGAAGGCGGAGGCGAAGCCGGCCTTGGGGTCGATGTCCTTGTAGTTCTGCATGCCGGTGAGGACCAGCGTCGCGGCGACGTAGAGGAGCATGGCCACAATCAGGGACAGCACGATCGCCTTCGGCATGTGCTTCTTGCCGTCGGTGGCCTCCTCCGCCGCGGTACTCATCGCATCGTAGCCGAACACCGCGAAGAACACCGTGGCGGACCCGGCGATCACCGGGCCGAAGCCGCTGGGCATGAACGGGTTGTAGTTGTTGGTGTTGATGTAGAAGGTGCCCAGTCCGATGATGAACAGGATCAGGACGACCTTGATGGCGACGGCCGCGAGCTCGAAACGTCCGAACGTCTTGGTGCC
>DASSXE010000487.1:0-2784 GCA_035704125.1 Arthrobacter sp. | reverse complement strand
GGGACGCCACTGACGGTCCCACGGTCCGGTGCCGATGTCCACGTAGTTCTCGGCGCGCCGGGCGTCGCGGTCGTGGTCCTTGCTGGTGAGCATCAGGCCCAGCAGGTAGCGGCCCTTCGTCCCCACCAGCAGCACCGGACGGTCCTTGCCCTGGCTGTAGTCCTCCTCGAACGGGACCCACGTCCACACGATCTCCCCGGGTTCGGGCAAGCCGTTGGCGTTGGGGGCGTACTGGACCGTCGCCGTTCCGTGGAAGTCACCGGGGTAAGGGCCGGCCAGGCCGGCACCGCTTCCGGCCCCCGCACGGCCGGGCCGCTGGGGCGGAGCGCCGGCTCGGGAGCGGCCCGGCGCCGGGGGAGCGCCGCCGCCGAGGCGGTTGAGAAGACGCAGGGTTCCGCGGACGGCGTCGCCAAGGGAGCGCAGGTTCAATGCCATGGGGACACCCTACCGGGGCCCCCGTTCAGAATGCGGAGCGCAGGCCATGACCGTGCACCGCGGGCGAGCTCGCCGGCGGGGCGGGGCGGGATGCGGCAGCAATGTACGGCCACGCGCCCGGACGTGGGAGACTAGGGGGACGACATCGCGGCCTGCCGCAGCGCGGAAACGACCGGCTGCACCAGCCCGTGGAACAGCCCGTCAGAACAAACCACCCGTACGGCCTCGAGCGGTACAGCCAAGAGTTAGGACCCTGCGTGTCTCCCATGGCCCGCACCGCCCCGGTGCCTGCCGCAACAGATCCGGCCCTCATCCGGAACTTCTGCATCATTGCGCACATTGACCACGGCAAGTCCACGCTGGCCGACCGGATGCTCCAATTCACCGGCATCGTCCAGTCCCGCGACATGAAGGCCCAGTACCTGGACCGGATGGACATCGAGCGCGAACGCGGCATCACGATCAAGTCCCAGGCCGTCCGCATGCCCTGGGAACTCGAGGGCAGCAGCTACGCGCTGAACATGATCGACACACCCGGCCACGTCGACTTCACCTATGAGGTCTCCCGCTCCCTGGCCGCCTGCGAAGGCGCCGTGCTGCTGGTTGACGCCGCCCAGGGCATCGAGGCGCAGACCCTCGCCAACCTCTACCTGGCGATGGAGAACAACCTCACGATCATTCCGGTCCTGAACAAGATCGACCTGCCCGCCGCGCAGCCCGAGAAGTACGCCGAGGAACTCGCCAACCTGATCGGCGGCGACCCCGACGACGTGCTGCGGGTCTCCGGCAAGACCGGCGCCGGCGTCGAGGTTCTGCTGGACAAGATCGTCCGCGACTTGCCGGCCCCCGTCGGCAACCCGGACGCCCCCGCCCGGGCCATGATCTTCGACTCGGTCTACGACACCTACCGCGGCGTCGTCACCTACGTCCGCGTGGTGGACGGCATGCTGCACCCGCGCGAACGCATCCAGATGATGTCCACCCGCGCCACCCACGAACTGCTGGAAATCGGTGTCAGCTCCCCGGAGCCCACCCCCTCAAAGGGCCTCGGCGTCGGCGAGGTGGGGTACCTGATCACCGGTGTGAAGGATGTCCGCCAGTCCAAGGTGGGCGACACGGTCACCAACCTGGCCAAGCCGGCCACCGAATCCCTCGCCGGTTACGCGGACGCGAAGCCGATGGTCTTCTCCGGCCTGTACCCGCTGGACGGCACGGATTACCCGGTGCTCCGCGATGCGCTGGAAAAGCTCATGCTCAACGACGCCGCCCTGGTCTACGAACCGGAAACCTCCGCGGCCCTGGGCTTCGGCTTCCGCGTCGGCTTCCTGGGCCTACTGCACCTGGAAATCACCCGGGAGCGGCTGGAACGCGAGTACAACCTGGACCTGATCTCCACCGCGCCCAACGTTGAATACGAGGTGACGCTGGAGGACAAGAAGGTCATCCACGTCACCAACCCCAGCGAATACCCCACCGGCAAGGTCGCCGAGGTGCGCGAGCCGATGGTCTCCGCCACCATCCTGGCCCCCAACGAGTTCGTCGGCGCCATCATGGAGTTGTGCCAGAGCCGCCGCGGCATCATGGGCGGCATGGACTACCTCTCCGAGGACCGGGTGGAGATCCGCTACCGGCTGCCGCTGGCCGAGATCGTCTTCGACTTCTTCGACATCCTCAAGTCCCGCACCCGCGGCTACGGCTCGCTGGACTGGAAGGCCGACGGCGACCAGGTCGCGGACCTGGTCAAGGTCGACATCATGCTCCAGGGCGAGCAGGTGGACGCGTTCAGCGCCATCACCCACCGCGACAAGGCGTACGCCTACGGCGTGATGATGACGGGCAAGCTGCGCGAACTGATTCCCCGCCAGCAGTTCGAGGTGCCCATCCAGGCTGCGATCGGCTCCCGCATCATCGCCCGCGAAAGCATCCGCGCGATCCGCAAGGACGTGCTGGCCAAGTGCTACGGCGGTGACATCACCCGAAAGCGCAAGCTGCTGGAAAAGCAGAAGGAAGGCAAGAAGCGCATGAAGATGGTGGGCCGCGTCGAGGTGCCGCAGGAAGCCTTCATCGCGGCGCTGACCACGGACGAGTCCAAGGACAAGGCCAAGAAGTAGCCATGCCAAGCGCACTACCGCTGGGGGACCCGGCGCCGTCGGACGGGCTGCTGCCCGCCCAGGCGCTGGAGGGCGCCGCGGGACGGGCTTTCGGCCTGTACGTCCACATTCCGTTCTGCGCCGTCCGCTGCGGCTACTGCGACTTCAACACCTACACCGCCACGGAGCTCGGCGGCGGCGCGTCCCAGGACGCCTACGCCGGCACCGCCGTGGCCGAGGTGGAGTTCGCCGGCCGGGC
>DASSXE010000372.1:0-3625 GCA_035704125.1 Arthrobacter sp. | reverse complement strand
CCGCGGAAGGGACGGGTACGACGGCGGCCGGCTGCCCCCTTGGCTGCCCGAGGAACGTCCTGCAGATTCCCCCACACCGCGGCAACGGCGGGGTACGGTGGAGATTAACCACGCTGGGGGCAGGGTCTAGGCGCTGATCCCGGCAGTACCGCCTTCCGAACGCAAAGGACCGCCATGACCAACCCGCCAGTCGAGCCCTCCAGCCCTGACGGACGTGAGTCCAGTAACGACCCGCAGCAGGGGCAGCAGCCGCAGTACGGGCAGAACGCACCGCAGGCCCCGCAGTACGGACAGAACGCACCGCAGGCCCCGCAGTACGGGCAAAACGCGCCGCAGGCTCCGCAGTACGGTCAGCAGGCCCCCCAGTACGGCCAGAACACTCCGCAGTACGGTCAGCAGGCCCCCCAGTACGGGCAGAACGCTCCGCAGTACGGTCAGCAGGCGCCCCAGTACGGGCAGAACGCTCCGCAGTACGGGCAGCAGCCTCCGGCGTACACCCAGGGTCCGTCGCCCTACGCCCAGTACTCCTCGGACCAGTCGCAGCAGTCCGTCACCGGGCGTCCGCCGCGGGTCGACACCGCCTTCTGGTTGCTCGTCGCCTCCGGCGTCGTCTGGATCATCTCGCTGCTGCTCGCCATCGGGACCCTCGACGACCCAGCCATGCGCAGCACGGTCGAGCAGCAGTTGACCGCCAGCGGAGCGGACATCCGGTACGAGGACATCAAGGGTGCTGTGGTCGTCAGCATCATCGTCTTCGCGGCGATCAGCGCCGGGCTGTACGCCCTCGTGGCGCTGAATGTCCGCAAGGGCCGGAACTGGGCGCGGATCCTGGGCACGGTACTCGCCGCCCTGTCGCTGCTCAGCCTGTTCCCGCTAAGCCTCAGCACGCTGGCCGTCATCCTCGGCGTCGCCGGCATCGTCATGCTCTACCTGCCGGCCGTCGCGCCGTACTTCAAGAAGCAGCAGCCGTTCGCCAACCCGTACGGCCAGGGCCCCTACGGCCGCTAGCCCCGGCCCGACCGCGCAGGGCGCGGGAGCCGGACCCGCCGACTGGTCTCAGTCGGCGTCGTCCGGATCCTGCGCCCTTTGCGCGTGGTAGGCAAGGATCTGGAGTTCGGTGGCCATGTCCACCTTGCGGAGATTGACCCCGGAAGGTAC
This sequence comes from Arthrobacter sp., assembly GCA_035704125.1. GTDB lineage: Bacteria > Actinomycetota > Actinomycetes > Actinomycetales > Micrococcaceae > Arthrobacter. The sequence continues at coordinate 2,467 of DASSXE010000372.1, read as the reverse complement.
CTGGAGCATCACCGGGGCGAAGCTGAGGATGCTCCGCACTCCGGCGGCCACCACCCTGTCGCACACGCTCTGGGCTACGGCTGCGGGCAGCGCCAGCACCACCATGTTGGCGCCCGTCCGGTGCAGGACAGCTTCCAGGTCGGCGGCGTCGCTGACCCGCAGCCAGCCCACCTCGCTGCCCACCACCATCTGGTCGGCGTCGAGGATTGCCACGATGTCGAAGCCCCGGGACTCGAAACCGCCGTACCGCGCCAGGGCCTTGCCCAGGTTGCCGGCGCCGACAATAGCGACCTTCCAGTCCCGCGTCAGGCCGAGGGCGGCGGCGATGTGCTGGTTCAGGTACTGGACCTCATAGCCCACGCCACGGGTTCCGTACGAGCCGACGTAGGAAAGGTCCTTGCGCAGGGTGGAGGAGCTGACCCCGGACGCCTCGGCGAGGGACTCGGAGGATACACGGTCCACGCCCTCGGCCAGCAGGGTGGTCAAGGCGCGCAGATAAAGGGTCAGCCGGGCTACGGCCGCGGGCGGGATCTGCCTGGCGGCACTGCCGGCACCCGCGGCCAGGGCGTCGGGTGATGAATCCAGCGAAGTCACTATCTACCCCATCGAGTTGCGTTGTGATTCCACTCTAGGGCCCGGGGAGTTCGGCCCACAAAGCCGCCGGCCGTGCGGCTGCGCGACGGGGCTGGACGCGGTTTCAGGCTCGCCGGTCCAGGGCGCGGGACAGGGTCCTCGTCAGCCGGGCTTCGTCGATCCGCCAGAAGTCCCGCTGCACGCCATCCACCAGGACCACCGGGATCTCTTCGGCGAAGCGCTGGCGCAGCTCGGCGTCGTCGTCGATCGACCGTTCGGACCACTGAAGTCCCAGCGCGGCCGTCACCCGGCCCACGGCCTCCCGCGCGTCGGCGCACAGGTGGCAGTTGGCTTTGGTGATGAGTACCACTGCTGGAAGGGGTGCGGGGCGGGGCTCAGGGGTGGCCATGGTCCAACCGTAGCCCGGCGCCGTCGTCTGCGTCGACGCGGGCCCCCGTTTGGCTCCCCGTCACGGTGCGGCGAATGCCCCCGGGCGGCGGGATCGCCCGGGCATTGACTAGACTCGTGGCATGCCCGAGGAGAAGATTGTCGCCGTGGCCGCAAGGACCGCCGCGTCACCGAAGAACGGCGAAGCTGCCTTCTTCGACGTCGACAACACGCTCATGCGCGGCGCCAGCCTCTTCCACGTGGCACGAAAAATGCATCAGCGCGGGGCCTTCACCCTCCGCCAGGCGGCCGGGTTTGGCTGGAAGCAACTGATGTTTGTCTGCCGCGGCGAGAACATCGACGACGTCCACGCCGTCCGCGACACCGCCCTCAGCCTGGCCTCGGGCTTCACCGTCAAGGATATCGAGGCCCTGGGCGAAGAGGTCTACGACGAGATGATCGAGTCGCGGATCTGGCCCGGCACCAAGGCCCTGGCCGAACAGCACCTGCGGATGGACCGGCCGGTATGGCTGGTGACGGCGACGCCGATCGAGGTGGCCACGGTAATCTCCACTCGGCTGGGGCTCACCGGAGCGTTGGGCACGGTGGGTGAAATCAGCGACGGCTCGTACACCGGCCGGCTGGTAGGCGACATCCTGCACGGTCCCGCCAAAGCCGTGGCCGTCCGCCGCCTGGCCGAGACGGAGGGCCTGGACCTGAAGCGTTGCTGGGCGTACAGCGACTCGCACAACGACATCCCGCTGCTGAGCATGGTGGGCCACCCGGTGGCGATCAACCCGGACGCCCGGCTGCGCCGCCACGCCCGCGAGAACAACTGGCCGGTCTACGATTTCCGCTCCGGCCGCCGCGCCGCGACCCTGGGCCTCAAGGCGGCCACGGTGGGCGGCGCCGTCTACGGCCTGTGGCGCAGCTACTCCCGCTTCCGCGGACCCTCTTCCTAAACACCACCGCCGCTCCTAAACACCCCGCCAGTTTCCGACCCGGCGCGGCGCTCCCGGACCCCGGTTCCACCGGTATTCGCTGCGCGTCCGGACCGGTGCTGCGATTCCGGACCGACGCTGCGGCTCCGGACCGGTGCTGCGATTCCGGACACGGGCACCCCGGACCCGGCATGCACAGGTCCGGAACCGCCGCGGATTCCCGGACGCGGCGCGGAGTGAAGCCGAGTTTCAGCCGTCCGGGCAAAAGAAAATGCCCGCCGCCGGGAAGGCAACGGGCATTGACGCTCTTTGAAGTATCTCTACTTCTTATTGCGACGCTGGTGGCGGGTCTTGCGAAGCAGCTTGCGGTGCTTCTTCTTGGCCATACGCTTGCGACGCTTCTTAATAACTGAACCCACGAAAGATCCTTACCGGCTAGATGCAGTACCTGCCCGTTGGGAAGTGTCCGCGGGCTAAGCAGCAGACTGAAACAACTGACAGGTTCTTACAATGACGTTAAACGTTCCTTAACAGGGTACCGCCTATCCGGGCCGTGCCACGACCGC
>DASSXE010000311.1:0-3137 GCA_035704125.1 Arthrobacter sp. | reverse complement strand
CGGGACTCCTCGTCCAGCTCCAGCAGCTCGGCCTCGACCTTGGCGTCCAGGAACACGGCGTCCGCGGGGGCGACCAGCTTGGTCAGCTCGGCTCGGCGGTCGGCATCGGCGAGGACGGTCTCGTCGGCGTTGAAGACGTACAGGAAGGGCTTGGCGGTCAGCAGAAAGAGCTCGCGCAGCGGCCCGCGGTCCAGCCCGGCCGCGAAGACCGTCCGGCCGCCGTCGAGGACGTCCTGGGCCTCCTTCACCGCGGCGAGGGTGGCCTGCTTGTCCTTGTTCATCCGGGCCTCCTTCTCCAGTCGGGGAAGGGCCCGCTCGATGGTCTGCAGGTCGGCGAGGATCAGCTCGGTGTTGATCGTCTCCATGTCCGACCGGGGATCGACCTTGCCGTCGACGTGGATGACGTCCGGATCGTCGAACACGCGCACCACCTGGGCGATCGCCTCGGCCTCGCGGATGTTGGCCAGGAACTGGTTGCCCAGTCCTTCACCCTCGGAGGCGCCCTTAACGATGCCGGCGATGTCGACAAAGGAAACAGCGGCGGGAAGGATGCGCTGGGATCCGAAAATGGCAGCCAGCTTCTCCAGCCGCGGGTCCGGCAGGCTGACGACGCCGACGTTCGGCTCGATCGTGGCGAACGGGTAGTTCGCCGCGAGCACCTGATTGCGGGTCAGTGCGTTGAAAAGAGTTGATTTGCCGACGTTGGGCAGTCCGACGATGCCAATAGTAAGAGCCACGAGGATTGATTCTACCGGTAAACGGCGCGCGGCCGGTTAGCTCCGGCATCCGGACGGGCACCCGGCCGGCGCTTGTGGCCGCCGTCCCGGGCGTCGCTGGCCGAAACTGTCAGACCTGCATGCCACAGTGAAGGCATGGACGCCTTCGCACTCATTCTTGCCCTGCTGATGCTGCTCATCGGAGCCGTGGCCGGCGCCGGTTTTGCCTTCGTCGTTCTCCGGCGCCGCTCCGCCGGCCTGGAGCAGGACTTCGACGGCGTGTCCGCACGGCTCTCAGAGACCACCGCCCGGCTCGCCGCGGCCGACGCTGAACGCCGCCTGCTGGCGGCGCAGAACCACGAACTCGGCGAAGCCCGGACCCAGGACGGCAGCGTGCTGCGCGCTCTGGCGCCCGTGGCGGAGAAACTGAGCGCCGTCCAGCAGCAGGTCTCGCTGCTGGAACGGGACCGGCTGGAACAGTACGGTCAGCTCGCCCAGCAACTGCAGGAGGCAAGGCTCTCGGACGAGCAACTGCTCCGGTCCACCCATGCGCTCGAGTCGGCCCTGCGGTCCAACAGCGCGCGCGGACAGTGGGGGGAGGTACAGCTGCGCCGGGTGGTGGAGGCCGCGGGAATGCTCCGGCACGTTGACTTCCACGAACAGGTGCACAGCTCAGGGTCCGAGACCACCGTCCGCCCGGACCTCGTGGTGCAGCTCCCCGGCGCGAAACAGCTGGTGGTCGACGCGAAGGTCCCCCTGACGGCGTACCTCGAGGCACAAGACCTCGGAGCCGGCGGCCGCACCGCCGGCCACGGATCAGCCGCCGCCGGCGCACAGGGCCCGCTGCTGGCCGCCCATGCCAAGGCCTTGAAGGCCCACGTGGATGCGCTGAGCGGCAAGAAATACTGGGACATCCCGGGTAACGCCCCGGAACTGGTGATCTGTTTCCTGCCCGCCGAATCGATCCTGGCGGCGGCCCTCACGGCGGACCCGGCGCTGCTGGACTACGCCCTGTCCCGGAACGTGGTGCTCGCCTCGCCCGGGACCTTGCTGGCCGTCCTGAAATCGGTGGCCTTCACCTGGCGGCAGGACGTGCTGACAGACAGCGCACGGGAACTCTTTGAGCTGGCCCAGCAGCTGTACGAGCGGATGGGAACCCTGGGGGAAAACGTCTCCAAGCTGGGGTCGTCGCTCAAGACTTCCGTTGACCGCTACAACTCGATGGTGGGGACCCTGGAGGCCCGCGTGCTTCCCACCGCGCGCAAGCTCAACGCCCTGGACGCCGCCGGCCTCGCGACGCCGGTCACCGTGGAAGTGACGCCTCGGTCGGTGGCGGCACCGGAACTTCAGCCAGGGCCCGGGGCGGCCGCCCCGGACGCGGCGGAGGAGTCCGTCACAGCGGAGGAGTCGGCCGCTTAGGACCCGCTGGCGGGACGCGCCCCGCGGCCGCCCAGTGCCCGGGAAACGTCGCCGGCCTGCTTCAGGGTGGCGCGAAGTTCCTTCGGCAGCGAGAACAGCAGGTCTTCCTCTGCGGTGACGACCTCTTCGACGGAGCCGTAGCCGTAGTCCGCCAGCAGCCGCAGCACGTCCTTGACCAGGACCTCGGGAACGGAGGCACCCGAGGTGACACCCACGGTGGCGACGCCCTCGAACCAGGACTCGTCCACCTCGTTGGCGAAGTCCACCCGGTAGGATGCCTTGGCACCGTATTCAAGCGCCACCTCGACCAGCCGCACCGAGTTGGAGGAGTTGGCCGAGCCGACCACGATCACCAGGTCCGCCTGCGGCGAGATCTTCTTGATCGCCACCTGGCGGTTGGTGGTGGCGTAGCAGATGTCGTCGCTGGGGGGATCCTGCAGGGTGGGGAAACGTTCTTTCAGAAGCCGCACGGTCTCCATGGTTTCGTCCACGCTGAGCGTGGTCTGCGAGAGCCAGATGACTTTCTCCGGGTCCCGCACGGTGACCTTGTCCACCTCGTGCGGGCCGTTGATGATCTGAATGTGCTCGGGTGCCTCACCGGCGGTGCCCTCGACTTCCTCATGGCCGTCATGGCCGATCAGCAGGATATCGAAGTCGTCCTTGGCGAACCGCACCGCCTCACGGTGCACCTTGGTGACCAGCGGGCAGGTGGCGTCAATGGTGCGCAGGCCGCGGTCCTCGGCCGACTGGACGACGGCGGGTGAGACTCCGTGGGCGGAGAAGATCACCAGGGCACCCTCGGGGACCTCGTCGGTTTCATCGACGAAGATCGCGCCTTTTTCCTCCAGCGAGCTCACCACATGGACGTTGTGGACGATCTGCTTGCGGACGTAGACGGGCGGCCCGTAGTGCTCAAGAGCCTTCTCCACGGCGATGACGGCACGGTCGACGCCGGCGCAGTAGCCGCGCGGGGCGGCGAGCAGGACCTTCTTCATTCCGGTC
>DASSXE010000247.1:0-9472 GCA_035704125.1 Arthrobacter sp. | reverse complement strand
GCTCACCGGCGTCGTGGTGCACATCGTGGGGGACATGATCACCACCGGGGGAGTGCCGCTGCTGTGGCCGATCGTGGTCAAGCCGCCGAAATTCCTGCGCAAGCTGCCGCTGGTCAAGGACGTCTGGAAGGCCAACGGGGCATTCTCCATCCCGCTGCTGGGCCGCGCCGGCTCGCGGCGGGAGTGGCTGGTGCTGATCCCGGTCGGTGCCTACGCCATGGTCGGGATGTGGGCCGCCGCCGTCGCCCTCGCCCGGGGCCACGTCCCGGCCGCCGTCGCGTTCGGAACGGCGCTGGTGCGGCGCGTGCTCGGCGGATAGGGAACCGGCTGCTTAACGCCTGAAGCCCCGGCGGACCGGGGCTTCAGGGAAGAGTGGGTCTAGCTCTCGCCGGCGGAATCCGACCGGCCGGTGATGGTCTGCGGGATCCAGAACGCGAGGGCGAACAGCACCAGGCAGACGGCCATCGGCCAGGGGTTGCCCAGGGTCAGGAACGACAGCGAGTACAGGGCGCCGAAGAACAGCGCCATCATCACGACAAACAGCACCACGCTGGATGCCAGGCTGTTTTCGAACCTAGGGGTCTTGGCGGTCTCGCCGTTGTTGCTGGACATTCGTTCCTCCTCGGCCCCGCGGGGCTGTAAAAACTGTGGCGGCTGTGGCCCGGTGCTCCGCGGTCAGTACGCGGACGAACCCTGTTCGCCCTTGACGATCGCGATGCCGGAGCTGGCGCCAATACGTGTTGCACCAGCAGCTATCATAGCCTGCGCGTCGGCGAGGGACCGCACACCGCCCGAGGCCTTGACGCCCAATCCGGGGCCCACGGTCCGGCGCATCAGGGTGACGTCCTCCACGGTGGCTCCGCCGCCGTTGAAGCCGGTGGAGGTCTTCACGAAGTCGGCGCCGGCCTCGACGGCGGCCTCGCAGGCCAGGACCTTCTGCGCGTCGTCCAGCAGGGAGGTCTCGATGATGACCTTCAGGATGGCGCCGCCGGCGTGGACCGTCTCGGCCACCGCGCGGATGTCATCGACCAGCGCGCCCTTGTCCCCGGCGCGTGCCGCGGCGATGTTGATCACCATGTCGATCTCGTCCGCGCCGTCGAGCACGGCGCCGCGGGCCTCGAACGCCTTGACGTCGCTCGGCGTCGCGCCCAGCGGGAAGCCGATCACCGAGCAGGTCAGCACGCCGGAACCCTTGAGCGCGGTCGTGACGGTCTTGACCCAGATCGGGTTCACGCAGACGGACTTGAACTGGTACTCCGCAGCCTCGGCGCAGACCTTGAGGACGTCGGCCTCACCGGCCTCCGGCTTGAGCAGGGTGTGGTCGATGAACGCGGCGATGTGGCCGGCGCCCTGGGGGAGGCCCTGGCCGGTCCCGGCCGTGGTGGCGTCGTTGCTCATGATGGTCCCTTTCCTGGCGGGCCTGGTTCGTGGCCGGCCCGGCCTGCTGACACGGTGTGCGTCGTGGCTTCTCAGTGCACCATCTTGCCATACGGGGACCCGCCGGGGCGGTCGTCGGGAGGGGTCTCGGCAGTGGCCTTAGGCCGCCTCCGCCAGGGGCCCGGCCAGCGAGGCCTGCAGCAGCTGGGCGGCGCAGACACTGGCGGCGGAGCCGGCCGCGACCAGCAGCCCCAGCCGGACGCCGTCGAACGCCGCGGCGTCCCCGATGGCCCAGATCCCGGGCACCGAGGTGCGGTAGTCCGGACCCACCGGGATGCCGCCCTGCGGGGCGGTGTCCAGCCCGGCCGTGCGGGCCAGGGTGTCCCGGGAAATCCGATCTTCGGCCAGGACCACCAGGTCTCCGCTCATGCTGGATCCGTCGTCGAAGAGGATGCCGGAGGCGGGGAGGACGGAGCCGGCCAGGGTGGGGACGACGGCGGCCGGGCGCAGGGTGGTGCGTACGGGCCGGACCCCTCGCGCCCGGAGCACGGCCTCGGCCTGGCCTGCGGCGGTGCCCGTGCCCACCAGGATCCCCAGCGGGCGGCGGCCGAGGACCCGGGTGACGTCCTTGACGGCGTCGCCCAAGGTGGTGGCGTCGTCGATCGTGGCGTAGTTCAGGCACCGTGCCGAGCCTTCGATCGGGGCCAGCGCCGGTGCCGACCCGGTGGCGATCACCAGCTGGTCGTAGCCGAATTCGAGGCCGTCCGCCGTCGTCACCCGCCGCTGCCTGGCGTCGATGAAGCTGGCGGGCTGGCCGAACCGGACCGAGACCTGGGGCAGGGCGGCGAGCTCAAGCAGTTCCGCCGGGGCGTCGTCGCGGTTGCTCAGCACGGTGATGGCGCCGCCAAACGGGGTGCGGGTGAGCTGGCGGACCAGGGCCTGCGCCGCCGGGCCGGCCCCGGCGATCACGATCCGCGGGCCGGCCGGGGCGGAGACGGTGCTGGTGGCGGAGGGTTTCGTTGCGGACATGTGCTGGCCCTTTCACTGGCGGGCCGGCGGATGTGGCCCCTGTTTCTGATGTTTCCCAGCGTAGGGGGCCGTCTTTTCGGGCAGGTTTCTGCGTTGTTGCAGTATTTTCGCTGCCTGTTCGCCAGTTGTTACCAGCTGGTAATGGCGTGGCTCACACCCGCAGGCGGTAGCCGCGCTTCACCACCGTCTCCACCAGGCTGCCGTCCGGCAGCGCGGAGCGGAGCCGGCTGACGGTCATGTCCAGGGCATGCACCGAGCCGCGCAGCTCCAGCAGCTCGGACAGCGCCTCCCGGGACAGCACGGCGCCACCGGCACCCAGCAGCGCCCGCATCAGCAGCAAAGGCGCCGGGGCCAGGTCCACCGCCTCCCCGTCGATCCGCAGCGACCGGCCGCGCAGCTCCACCGACCCGGCCGCGGTGTCCAGCCGCCGGACGTGGTTCAGGGCCAGGTGTTCGCAGACCAGCCGGATCAGCGCCCCCATCCGGAAGCGTTCCGGGATCAGCGGCTGCACGCCGGCGTCGATCAGCGGCTGGGCGGTGATGGGGCCCACGACGGCGGTGGCCACCGTGGTCTTCAGGGCCGCCACCAGCTGCTTGTACAGGCCCATCTCGTGCGCGGTGCTCCAGAGCGCGTCGACGGCGGGCGCGGAGGTGAAGGTCAGCACGTCGAGGTTGCCGTTGCAGGCGGCCTCGATCAGCTTCGGCAGCCGGTCGGCGCCGTCGGGCTTCACCCAGCGGTAGGGCGTGACCGTCATGACGTTCGCACCGGACATCCGCAGCCGCTCCAGCTGGCGGACGTCGGTGTAGCCGTGCAGCTGCACGGCGACGGTCTTGCCGCGCACCCCCTCGGCCAGCAGCATGTCCACCAGGGTGGCGGTGGTCTCGTCGCTGCTGATCCCGACGTCGGCCAGGCCGGCTGCGCGCACGGCGCCGCGCGCCTTCGGGCCGCGGACGAACATCCGGGTGGCGCCCAGGGTCTCCAGCAGCTGTTCGCCGATGCCGAAGGTATCCGCCGCCTCGCACCAGCGGCGCATGCCGTAGGCGGTGGTGGCGATGCACAGCTGCGGCCGGGCCTCGATGATGGCCCGGCTGTCCTCGATCAGCCGGTGGTCTTCCTGCACGGGCGCGATCTTCAGGGCCGGGGCATGCAGCACCTCGGCGCCGCGGCGTTCCAGAGCCTCGATCAGGTCCTGGGAGCGGCGGTGCGAGGTCACGCCGATCCGGAATCCCTCCAGCGGCAGCTCCGCTTTTTCGGGTGACTCTTCCCCGGCCGCGGTGTCCGGGCCGGCCGCCAGGTTGTTTGTCTGCACGGCCCTCACGCTCCGATCAGGGATGCCGCGAGGCGGTCCAGTTCGGCCCCGGCTGCGTCGCAGCCCTGGTTCGCCTCGGCCACCCTGACCACCTCGCCGATGACCAGGACGGCCGGGTTGCCGCAGCCGGCGGCGGCCGTGGTGATGCTGCCCAGGTCCGCGATGGTGGTCCGCTGTCCCGGCCGGTAACCGCGTTCGACGACGGCCACCGGCATGTCTGCCCGCATCCCGGCCCGGCGCAGACCCGCTGCCAGCTGGTGCAGGGTGCCGATGCCCATCAGCACCACGATGGTCCCGCCGAGCCCGGCTAAGTGCGTGTGTTCCCGCTCGGTCAGCGGGGCGTGGCCGGACACCACGGTGAACAGGTGGCTGACCTCCCGGTGGGTGACCGGGATGCCGGCCGCGGCGGGCACGGAGATGGCGCTGGTGACCCCCGAGATGACCCGCACCGGCACGCCGGCCCGGACGCAGGCGGCCACCTCCTCGCCGCCGCGGCCAAAGACGTAGGGGTCCCCGCCCTTGAGCCGGACCACGTTTCTCCCGGCCAGGGCTGCCGCCACCATCAGCTCCTCGATCCCGGCCTGGCTGACCTTGTGGTGGCCGGGCCGCTTGCCCACATCCACCAGCTCGGCGGTGCTCAGGGCCGGCAGTTCCTGGTGCGGTGCCAGCCGGTCGTAAAAGATGACGTCGGCGTCCCGCAGCGCCGCCACCGCAGCGACCGTCAGCAGGTCGCCGGTGCCGGGCCCGCCGCCCACCAGGGTGACGTGTCCGGCCGGTCCCGCGGCCGGCTCGGCCGCCACGGGAACGCCGTCGGAGCGGAAGCGGTCCAGCCGGGCCGCCCAGCCGGGCCGGCCGTCGTCGACCGCGGCCACCAGGAACGGCAGGCCCTCCGGCGCCGGCCCGGTGGCGGCGCCCTGCGGCGAGCTGAGGCGGGAGACGACGGCGCCGGCGGCGCGGTACCGCAGGACCGCCTGCCGCGCGGCGGAGTCGGAGCCGGTGACCAGGACGGTCCGGCCGGTGAGATCGATGCTGAGCTGCATGGTCAGACCCTGCTTTCGGTGGGTTCGCCGGCGGCCGGTGTGTCCGCCCTGACGGGGATGGTCGTGGCGATCAGCCGGGATTTTTTCTCTTCTGCCGTGGCCGGGCGCATCTGGCCGCGCTCGTCGGGGACGAAGGTGATCGAGTCGTCTTTCTGGTCCGGGGCGTTGACGAAGGAGCGGAAGCGGCGCAGCCGGTCCGGGTCCTGCAGGGTGTCGGCCCATTCATCCACGTAGGTGTCAACGTGCTTGGCCATGGCCGCCTCGAGATCCGCGGCCATGCCGAGGGTGTCGTGCACCACCACGTCCTCGACGTGCCGGATGCCGCCGTCGAGTTCCTCCTGCCAGCGCGCGGTGCGCTGCAGGCGGTCCGCGGTGCGGATGTAGTACATGAAGTAGCGGTCGATGTACCTGATCAGGGTCTCGTCGTCCAGGTCCTTGGCCAGCAGCTGGGCGTGCGCCGGGGTGGCGCCGCCGTTGCCGCCGACGTACAGGTTCCAGCCGTCGGCGGTGGCGATGACGCCGACGTCCTTGCCGCGGGCCTCGGCACATTCGCGGGCGCAGCCGGAGACGCCCATCTTCAGCTTGTGCGGGCTGCGCAGGCCCCGGTAGCGCAGCTCCAGCCGGATTGCCATGGCCACCGAGTCCTGCACCCCGAACCGGCACCAGGTGGAGCCGACGCAGGACTTCACGGTGCGCAGGCTCTTGCCGTAGGCCTGGCCGGATTCGAAGCCGGCGTCCACCAGCAGCTTCCAGATCTCCGGCAGTTGCTCCAGCCGGGCGCCGAACAGGTCGATCCGCTGGCCGCCGGTGATCTTGGTGTAAAGGCCGTACTGCTCGGCGACGGCGGCGATGACGCCGAGCTTCTTCGGGGTGATCTCGCCGCCGGCGATCCGCGGCACCACCGAGTACGTGCCGTCCTTTTGCATGTTGGCCAGGGCGCGGTCGTTGGTGTCCTGCAGGGTCCCGCGGCCGGCGTCGAGGACGTAGGCGCTGTGCTGGCTGGCCAGGATGTTCGCGATGGTCGGCTTGCAGATGTCGCAGCCTTCGCCGGTGCCGTAGCGGGCCATGATGTCCTCGAAGGAGGTCAGTTCCAGCACCCGGATGGCGTCGAAGAGTTCCTGGCGGGACAGTGCAATGTGCTCGCACAGCGCGGTGGAGACCTCGATACCGGACCTGGTGAGTTCGCCCTCGAGCAGCTTCTTGAGCATCGGCACGCAGGACCCGCAACTGGTGCCGGCCCGCGTGCAGCCCTTGAGTTCGCCCAGGTCCCGGACCGGGGCGTCGCCCTCGCAGGAGCCGCACCCGTTGACGGCGTCGCGGATGGCTCCGGCGGCGACGTTGTTGCAGGAGCACAGGACGGCGTCGTCCGGCAGGCTGAGTTCCAGGGCGTCGCCCCCTGCGTCGCCGCCGGCGGCGCTGAGGTAGGCGCCGGGTTCGGCGGGCAGTTCGCGGCCCAGCAGCGGCCGCAGCGAGGTGTACGGCGCGGCGTCGCCGACGAAGATGCCGCCCAGGAGCGTCCGGGCATCATCCGTGGTGACGATCTTCTGGTACACCCCGCGGGCGGGATCCGCGTAGACGATTTCGAGCGAGCGTTCCGTCCGGGCGAAGGCGTCACCGAAGCTGGCGACGTCGACGCCGGAGAGCTTGAGTTTGGTGGCCGTGTCGAATCCCGGGAAGGTGGCGCCGCCGCCGTGCAGCCGGTCCGCGACGATCTCCGCCATGGTGTTGGCCGGAGCGACGAGGCCCAGGCACATGCCGCCGAAGTTGGCCACCTCGCCGATCGCCCACACGCCGGGGACCTCGGTGCGGCAGTCCTCGGAGATCACGACGCCGCCGCGCGGGCCGAGCCGGAACTGTCCTTCGGCGCCGTCGGGAGCCCGGAACAGCTCATCGCGCGGCTTGACGCCGATGGCGACGATCACGATGTCCGCGTCCACCACGCGGCCGTCGGCCATCAGCACCCCGGTGACCTGGCCGGCGTCGTCGGAGAGGACCTCGGCGGGAAAAACACCCCCGTGGACGGTGAAACCCTTGGCCCCGATCAGCCGGCCCAGGGCCTGACCGGCGCCCTCGTCCAGCTGGGTGTTCATCAGCCACGGGGAACCGTTGATGACGATGGGGGCGGCGCCGAGCTGTTCGGTCCCGGCGGCCGACTCCAGGCCCAGCAGGCCGCCGCCGATCGTGACGGCATTGACCTGTCGGCCCAGCTTCGCGGTGAGCTCCGCGATGGCCTGGTTGATGGCGCGGACGTCCTCCAGGGTGCGGTAGACGTGGGTGAGGCCGGCGCCGGGGATGGGCAGCCGGGCGGCATCCGATCCGGTGGCGACCACCAGCTCGTCGTACGGGTAGACGTTCCCGGCGGCGGTTTCCACGGTCCGGGCGGCGGTGTCGATGCCGGTGACGCGCTCGCCGGTGACGAGGTTGAGGGCCTCGTGGTCCCACATCGCGGCGCTGCCCAGCGTCAGGTCCACGGCGGAGTCGGTCAAGGCCCTGCTCAGCGCGACCCGGTCGTAGGGCAGGTGGACTTCCTCGGTCAGGACGGTGACCTGCCAGCCGGCCAGCCCCCTGGCGTGCATGGCCTCGGCGAAGCGGTGCGCGGCGGGGCCGCCGCCGGCGACGACGACGCGGCGGGCCCGGCCGGGTGCGGTGGAAGGGGTGTTGGCGGTCTGTCCGGTCACGGGTGGCCTTTCGTTGGGCCGCAGGCGGTGCGCTGCAACGGTGAGATCCAGCAGCCGCGGCCGGCCCGTGCGGGCCGGTACCAAACGATCGACTGGTCCGCCCAGCCTAGGGACCGGCAGTTTCGCGTCAGTTTCCCTTTTGTTTCGTGGTCTTAACTTCTGCATCACGGACGCATTTCGGGCCGGGTGAGATCTCTTTTACCGGCCGGACACATGGGCTGCACGCCGTCGTTACACCCCTGTCCTAGCGTGGAGGCATGGCCGCAACGGTGGCCGGCGAACCTGAGAGGGGCCTGGGATGACTGCCGTACTGGAGAGCGCAGCCCGCAGCTTTGCGGAGCAGATGGCGGGTACCAACGGGACCGGCTGGCACCGGGTCTGCGCGGTGGAGGACCTGGAGCCGGGCTGGGGAGAGGCGGCGCTGGTGGCCGGCCGGCAGCTGGCGTTGTTCCGCACCACCGCCGGCGAGGTGTTCGCCGTCGACCACGCCGATCCGGCCACCGGTGCGCACGTCATGGCGCGGGGGATTACCGGTTCCCGGGGACCCCGGCGGACACTGGCCTCGCCGCTGCACAAGGAGGTCTACGACCTGCGGACCGGGGAGTGCCTGGGCGATCCGGGGCTGCGGCTGGGCACGTATCCCGCCCGCACCGCCGCCGGTTTCGTCGAGGTGCAGCTGTAGGGCTTTAGCTGCAGACCTGCAGGACTACAGGCCGAGAGCCTCGCGCACGTCGGCGAGCACCGCGTCCAGGGCGGCGCGTGCCTCCGCCCTGGCCTGCGGCAGTCCGGCGGCGGATTCGACGCCGCGGATGACCTCCAGGTAGCACTTGAGCTTCGGTTCGGTGCCGCTGGGCCGGATGATGACGCGGCTGCCGTCCTTGGTCAGGTACAGCAGGCCGTCGGTAGGCGGCAGGTGCGCACTGCCCTCGGCCAGGTCCGCGGCGGTCTCCACGGCGGAGCCGCCGAAGGACTCCGGCGGGCTCACCCGCAGCCGGTTCATCATGGCGTCCAGCAGGCCCAGGTCCGCGACCCGGATGCTGAGCTGGTCGCTCGCGTGCAGGCCGTGGACCAGATACAGCTCGTCCAGGGTGTCAAAGATGGTCTTGCCGGCGGCCTTGGCCGCGGCGGCGAGTTCGGCGATCAGCACCGCGGCGGAGATGCCGTCCTTGTCCCGCACCAGCGACGGCGCCACGCAGTAGCCCAGGGCTTCCTCGTAGCCGTAGAGCAGGTGGGGGACCCGGGCAATCCACTTGAAGCCGGTGAGGGTTTCCTGGTGTTCGAAGCCCGCCGCGACGGCCACGCGGGCCAGCAGCCGGGAGGAAACGATCGAGTTGGCGAAGACGCCTGCCCGGACGCCGGGAGCCGCCCCGCCGTCGTCCTCCGCCGTGAGCCGGGCCACCACGTGGGCGCCCAGCAGGGCACCCACCTCGTCGCCGCGCAGCATCCGCCAGGCGCCGGTGTCCGGGTCCTTGGCGGCCACCGCGGCGCGGTCGGCGTCGGGGTCGTTGGCGATCACGATGTCGGCGTCCACCCGGGCCGCGGTCTCCAACGCCAGATCCAGGGCGCCCGGCTCCTCGGGGTTGGGGAAGTTCACGGTGGGGAAGTCCGGATCGGGGTCGGCCTGCTCGGCCACCAGGGTGACGTCGGCGAAGCCGGCTGCCCGCAGGACCGCCATGGCGGTCTGCCCGCCCACGCCGTGCATGGGGGTCAGGACGATTTTCAGGTCCCGGGCCGGGAAATGCCCGGGGAGGGCCAGTGCGGCGACGGCGGCCTCGTAGTCGGCGGCGACCGTGGCCGGGAGCACGGTCCAGCCGGCGTCGGCCAGCGGAATCGAGTCGAGGGCGCCGGCGGCGTCGATCTGCGCCGCGATCTGCGCATCGTAGGGCGCCACGATCTGCGCGCCCCGGCCGCTGTCCTCGACGGCGTGCCGGCCCAGGTAGACCTTGTATCCGTTGTCCTGCGGCGGGTTGTGGCTGGCGGTGACCATCACGCCGCCGTCGCAGTCCAGGGCACGGACCGCGTAGGCCAGCAGCGGGGTG
>DASSXE010000236.1:0-6366 GCA_035704125.1 Arthrobacter sp. | reverse complement strand
GCCTTGAGCGCAGGATCGGCGTCCAGGGCAAGCATCGAGAGCAGGGTGTGGATGGTGGATTCGGCCCCGGAGTTGGGGTTGACGCGGCCGTCGGTTTCGATGCCGTCGATGGCTGTTCCGGTCGCGGGGTCGTAGGCGGGTTTGCCGCTGCGGTTGGCCCCGAAGTACCAGCCGGCTGCCACCGCTGCGACGTCGAGCAGTCCCGGGGCGTCCGCGGCTTTCGCCGTGGCCACGAGCCCCTCGACCCGGGAGTCCACTCCGTAGGCTATCTGTGCTTCGCCGGGTACCGGGCTCCAGGCGTTGTCAGGCCCGCCTGCCGCGAGGAGTTGGGGGGTGAACTGCGCGGAGTCCTTCACTGCCGCCGCGAGGAGGTCGGGCCGCTGCAGCTGGGCGGAGCCGGCAGCCACCGCCGCCGCGGTCATGCCGCCCCAGGCGTGCCAGAGCGTCCGGGACTGGTTCCAGGGAAGGATCGCCCCGTACGGCCACTGCCGGGAAGTTCCCGATGACATGGCGGCGATCCCCTCGGTGAGCTCGCGGAGCGCCTCCGCAGCCGCACCGTCCGCGGGCGCGGCCTTGGCGTATGCCGCAAGTCCCAGCACGGCCTCGGCCGACGCGTCCGCTCCGCCGGTGATCAGCCAGGCGGGAACCTTGACGCCATCGGCGACGTCGTACTGCCCGTACTTGGCCAGGGACTGCCGGTTCAGGGAGGCGACGGCGAGGTCCAGCCGGGACTGCAGGAACGCGGCGAACTGCGGGTCTGCGGATTTGAAGGCGGCGTAGCCTTCGCCCAGCGCCCACACTGTCCGCGCCAGCCAGTATGACTCGGCCGAATCACTGGGGTCCGGGAGTTCCACCGGTTTGGCGCTCGGGGTGAGCGAGCCGTCCGGCTGCTGCCAGAGCACGACGTTGCCGGCGTTCGGGCCGGTGGTGGTCTGCAGGAACGTCAGCTCGCGCAGCACATCAAAGGCCCGGTCCCGGCTCGAGGCGTCCCCGGTCTGCTGCCAGTGCCGCAGATAGACCACCGCCGTCCGTGCGATGTCGTCGGCGTTGAACGCGCCCTGGCTCCAGTGCCCGCTGCCCGGGTCGAGCGTCCCACCCCCGACGCGGCTGTAGCTGCCGTCCGCGTTCCTGTTGGCGTAGGTCCACGGCGCCTTGGCGGCGGGCCGCTCACCGATCTGGTAGGTGGAGTGGCCCTCCACTGCCTTGAGCGGGACGGTGTCCAGCAGGAAGTTCAGGTGGGCCAGATTGGTCAGGGCCGCCGGGGAAGCCGTGGCCGGAGCCGGAGCGGGGGCCGGCGCCTTGGCAGAGGCAACCCCCGCCCCGGCCAGGAGCATGGACAGGGCCGCGACGACGGCCACGGGAGCGGATTTTAGTCGGGCGTTAACAGCGTGACGGGTCATGTCTAACTCCTGTAGCCGTGGGGTGGGCGGGGTTGCCTGGGGCGCGGTGGTGGTTAGACGCGGTCCAGCCTGGCGACGCCGATTTTCGAATCGGCCATGCCATAGAAGACGAAAAGCTGGTCCCCGATCTTTTCGATGGCGGTCGGGAAGACGACGTTGGGGACGATGCCCGAGGTCTCTTCCTGGGTCTCCGGGGCGAGCAACGGCTTGTCGCTGCGGGCGATGACCTTGGAAGGGTCGTCCGCGTCGAGGATCATCGCGGCGGCGGTGTAGTTGACGTTCTGCTGGTGGTCGAAGGCGGACTTTTCCAGCGTGCCGGAGACGCCGTGGTGGATCAGCAGCCAGCCTTCATCGACGCGGATCGGGGCCGGTCCCCCGCCGATCTTGAGTTCCTCGAACGGGAACTCGCTGTACGCGACGGGCCGGTGCTTGGCCATGTGCACGAGGTTGCGGATGTCCTTTTCGACGTCCTCCACGGGTACGTAGGAGATCCAGATACCGGGGCGGTTATCCGTGATGCCGGCCGGGAGGTGCTCTCCTTCGCCCAGGCGGATCCAGCCCAGGTCCCACATCGGGCGGTGCAGCATCGCATAGGACGGAACGCCGTCCGGGTCGTTGACCGGTTCCGGGAAGAAGACAGCATCCTTGTTCGCGAAAAGGTTGAGGTCCATGGAGAGATCGGCCTGGTACTCGAAGTGGCACGGTCCCAGGCGTTTCCAGTCGCGCAGGTCCTCGGAGTAGGCGAAGGCCAGGCGCGGCCCCAGCGGGCCATAGGCCACGTAGGTCATGAGGTGCTTGCCCAGCGAGGGCACCCAGGTGGTCCGGGGGTCCTCCGTGCCGGCGTTGTTCGTGCCGCGTTCCCAGCCTTCGTCGGGAGCCAGGACGACGCCTTCCCGTTCGACGCCGGTGGGTACGCCGTCCTCGATGATGACCCGGGCGATTCCCACCCGGGAGACGTTGCCCTTCGCGACGAGCCGCGGCAACAGGTAAAGCTCACCGTCGGGTCCCCGGCCGGAGGCCGGGTTGAGCACACCCTCGGCTTCGAATTCGTTCCCGGCCTCCGGGGTCATGATGACGCCGGCACGGGTGAGGGTGAACGGAACGGAGGGCAGTGTGGGGGAAGAGGAAGTCATAGGTGATTAGCCCTTTACGCTTGATCCGATATTGGTGGAAATGAATTGACGTTGGAAGAAAATGAAGAGCGCGACGGCGGGCGCCGCGAGGACGCAGGCGCCGGCGAGGATGGCGCCGAACGGGTTGGCCGCGGTGGCCGCGATATTGGAGATGTAGTTCGCGAGGGAGACGGCCAGCGGCTGGAGCGCCTGGTCCTTGGTGACCAGGAAGGGCCAGAGGAACTCGTTCCAGGGGCCGATGAAGGTCAGCAGTACGGCGGTGACGATGGCCGGCCGGACCAGCGGGATGGCAACCTGCCAGAGGATCCGCAGCTCGCTGGCCCCGTCGATCCGCGCCGCCTCGAACAGGGTGGAGGGCAGTTGCATGAAGTACTGCCGGAAGACGAAGACCGCCGTGGAGTTGATGGCGAAGGGGAGGATCATCCCGAGGTAGTTATCGCCCAGGCCGTAGTCGCGGACGATCATCACGTACAGCGGAATCAGCAGGAGCTGGAACGGCACCATCTGCACCAGCAGCATCATTCCGAAGACGACGCCGCGGCCGCGGAACTGCATCTGGGCCAGTGCGTAGCCCACCAGCAGGCCGAAGATTACGGTGAAGAGGATGACTCCGCCGGTGAAGATGCCCGAATTTGCCAGGCCCTGCAACAGGTGGATGGAGCCGTTGATGTTGGTGTAGTTCTCCCCGGTCAGGTTGCCCGGGTTGGGGAACGCACCGGCCACCGAGGTGTCCGGGCTGGTCTGCAGCGACCCGATGAACATGTAGTAGAAGGGGAACAGGAAGACGAAGGCGCCGACGGCGAGCAGCAGGAAGCTGCCCATCCCCAGGCTGCGCCGCTTTTCCACGGGCCCCGCGTCGGCGCGGTTGACCCGCGCGGCGCGCGCCCCGCCGTCGTCCGGGGTCTTCAGTGGCTTTGCCAAGGACATCTCAGTCCTCCTTTCCGCCGACGAGGCGCTTCTGGATCAGGGCAATCAGCAGGACGCCGATCACGAGCACCACGCCCAGGGCCGCGGCGACGTCCGGGTTTCCCTGCAGGATCCCCTTCTGATACATCAGGAACACCGGCGACGCGGAGGCACCGTCCGGTCCGCCGCCGCCGGTGAGCAGGTAAGGCTCGGTGAACAGGTTCGCGCCGGTGATGGTGGCGAGCAGAGTGACCAGGACAGAGGCCGAGCGGACACCCGGCACGGTGATGTTCCAGAACTGGACCCACTTGTTGCCGCCGTCCACCGAGGCGGACTCGTACAGCTCATCCGGGATGTTCTGCAGCGCCGCAAGGTAGAGCAGGATGAAGAATCCGAGCTGTTTCCAGGTCACGTAGAGCGCCACCGTGGGCATGGCCAGCCAGTTGTTCACGAGCCAGGATGGGTTCGGTGCCAGTGGCCCAAGCAGCGAGTTGACCAGGCCGCCCTGTTGGAACAGGAACAGCCATACGCCGACGACGGCGACGCTGGCGGTCACGTAGGGGACGTAGTAGCTGACCCGGAAGAAGGTCCGCAGCTTCTGCACCCGGTTCAGCGCGTTCGCCAGGATCAGCGACAGGCCCACCGTGAGCGGGACGTTGATGACCAGGAAGATGCCGATGTTGAGGAACGAGCGCTGCACGGCCGGGTCGGAAAGGACGGTGATGTAGTTGTCCAGCCCGACGAACGGCCGGTCCACCTGTACGCCCGGGGCGGTGAAGTAGTACTGGTGGAAGGAGATCCAGACGGCGTAGCCCAGCGGGAAGGCCAGGACGCCAAGCACGTACACCACGTAGGGGGCACTGAACAGCAGGCCCAGCGGCTGGCGGCCCAGGATGTTCTTGCGTTTCCTGGCACCGCCTGCCGGGTGGTCCGCCGTCGGGTCCTTCGGTGCAGCGGGGCTGCCTTTGATGGAACGGAGTGACATGGATCGATCCGTTACTTGGTGGCTGCCAGTTGGTTGATCTTGTCCGAGGCGGACTTGAACGCGTCATCGATGCTCTGGTTGCCGAAGATGACCGACTTGTTCCACGCGTCGCGGAAGGTCTGCCAGATCTGCACGGAGTTGGTGACGTTAGGGACCTCGACCGTGCGGCTGGCCTGGTCTGCGAAGTTCTTGTACAGCGGGTTCTTGGTGAAGAAGTCAGCGTAGGCAGAGGTCAAGTCCTTGCGCATCGGCATCTGGCCGGTCTCCGAGAGGAGCTTGCCGTCTTCGTCCTTGCTGGTGGCGAACTTCAGCACCTCCCAGGCGGTGCCCTGGTTCTTGCAGGCCGAGTAGATCGAAACGTTCTTTGCGTCGGAGAAAGTGAACGACTTGTCCTGCTGCTGGGCGGCCGGGATCGGTACCGCACCCCAGTTCACCTTGTCCTTGTAGGAGGCGATGGCCCACGGACCGGCCAGCGCCATGGCGGACTTGCCCTCGGCGAAGGAGTCTCCCTGGTAGGTCTCCTTGGAGGCGAGGTTTTCCTTGTAGAGGCTCTGGAACATGCTGGCCACCTGCTTGCCCTGGTCGCTGTCGAAGGTGGACTTACCGTCCTTGATCAACTGTGAGCCCTGCGTATTCGCCGCGTAGAACGGGTAGAAATCGAACCAGGACTGGAAGTAGTCGCTGGCCGGGGAAGGCCAGATCGCCTTCTGGGCGGCGCCGGACTTCACCAGCGTGCGGGAGGCATCCAGCAACTCCTGCTGCGTGCCCAGCTTCGGGTTCTCCGGGTCCAGGCCGGCCTTCTTGAACAGGTCCTTGTTGTAGAACAGGACCACCGGGTTGGACTTCCACGGCAGCTGGTAGGTCTTGCCGTCCGCGGACTTGTACTGGTCCGCCAGGTCACCGGTCCGGTCCTTGATGTACTGGGCACCGTCCGGGAAGGAGTCCAGCGGGACCAGGCCGCCCTGCTTCTGGAACTGCGGCACGGCCACCGGAGCGGTGTTGAACACCAGGCAGGGTGCGTTGCCGGCCGTAATGGCGGCCCCGATCGTTTCTTCGGAGCTCTTGCCGGCGGGGATCTCCTGCGCATCGACCTGCTGGTCGGGGTGGGCAGCGTTCCACGCCGCCACCATTTCCTTGCCCCACTTCACCTCGAACTCGTTATTGGAGTACCAGATCTTGATGGGGCCCTTGGCGGTGGTGGCTGAGGAGGCGGCGGTTCCGCCGCCGGCTCCGCCGCCACAGCCGGCCAGGCCGGCGCCCATGACTGTGAGTGCGGCTACGGACAGTAGGCGCGTGGCAGTGGTAATGCGCTTCATTGCGACTCCTTGAAAAGGGATAAAGGGGGGTTGAAGAGTTTTGGAAAGGGGTGGGGGGTCAGGAATGTCGGGGCGGGCCCGGGGGCTCGGCCGGGGCCGGGCCGGTGGAGGCCCTGATGATCAGCCGGGGAGCAGGAAGTGTGATGTCTTCGACTCCGCGGGGACCGGCGAGCTGGTTCAGCATGAGCTGGGCGGACGCCCTGCCCCACAGCATCGGATCCGTCGCCAGCGTGGTCAGCGGCGGGTTCAGATACTTGGTGAATTCAGCGTTGTCATAGCCGGTGATGGACAGATCGCCCGGAATGCTGAGTCCAAGGGACTGAGCATAGGACTGTCCGGCCGTCGCCATCAGGTCGTTGGCATACACAATCGCTGTGGGCCGGTCGGGCCGCCGCAGCAGCTCCGTGGTGGCAGCGACGCCGCCGGCGGCCGTGAAGTCGGCGGCGGCGAACAGGTCCGGCCGGAGTCCGGCCGCCTTGAGCGCCGCTTCCCAGGCTTTCCGGCGGCTCCGGCCGTGGATGTATTCCTGGGCGCCGCCGACGTGGGCTATGCGCCGGTGCCCGAGCTCAATCAAGTGTTCGACGGCGGCCGCGATGCCCTCGGATTCGTCGACGGAGACCGCCGGA
>DASSXE010000507.1:0-4328 GCA_035704125.1 Arthrobacter sp. | reverse complement strand
GGCCGCACCCTGGCTGGACCTGGCCGGCCACGAACCGCAACTGGCCGGCTCCGACGACATGTTCGATGCGCTGATCGCCGCCCTCACCGCGCGGGCGGTGGCTGTGGGCGCCACGGTCGTTCCGGATGCCGCCCACGCGGCAGCGGCCCGGACCGAGGGCTGGATCCACCTGCCCACCGGCGGACTGGAAGCCCTGAACGTGCTTTGACCGCAACTACTCCAGGTTGAGGGTCCAGCCACTGATTTCCTTCGCGTCCTCGCCGTGGGCCCTGGTGTAGTTGTGCGCCCGGATCCGCCGGTCCTGCAAGGACTGGCGCAGCAGCGAATGCCGCTCGGCCAGCCCTGGCACCCGGTCGATCACGTCGATGGCCAGCTGGTAGCGGTCGATCCCGTTGAGCATCGCCATGTCGAACGGCGTCGTCGTGGTTCCCTCTTCTTTGTACCCGCGCACGTGCAGGCCTTCCTGGTTGGTGCGGCGGTAGGTCAGCCGGTGGATCAACGACGGATACCCGTGGTAGGCGAAAATGACCGGCCTGTCGGCCGTGAAGATGCCGTCGAAATCCCGGGAGGTCAGGCCGTGTGGGTGTTCGGCGGCGTCCTGGAGCCGCATCAGGTCCACCACGTTCACCACCCGGATCTTCAGCCCGGGAGCACCCTCCTGGAGTAGTTCGGCCGCGGCGACGGTTTCCACGGTGGGCACGTCGCCCGCGCAGGCCAGCACGACGTCGGGCTCCTCGCCGGGGACCTCCGAGCCGGCGAATTCCCAGATCCCCAGGCCGCGCTGGCAATGGTGCGCCGCCTCGGCGGGATCCAGCCAGGTGGGCGAGGGCTGCTTGCCGCTGACAACGATGTTGACGTAGTCACGGGACCGGAGGCAGTGCTCCATCACCGAAAGCAGGGTGTTGGCATCCGGCGGCAGGTAGACACGGATAATCTCGGCTTTCTTGTTCACCGCGTGGTCAATGAAGCCCGGGTCCTGGTGCGAGAAGCCGTTGTGGTCCTGCTGCCAGACGTGCGAGGACAGCAGGTAGTTCAGCGAGGCGACCGGCCTGCGCCACGGCAGCTCCCGGTGGACCTTGAGCCACTTGGCATGCTGGTTGAACATCGAGTCGACGATGTGGATGAAGGCCTCGTAGCAGTTGAAGACGCCGTGCCGGCCGGTCAGCAGGTAACCCTCCAGCCAGCCCTGGCACAGGTGCTCGCTGAGGACCTCCATCACCCGGCCGGCGCGGGCCAGGTGCTCATCGACGTCCTCGATCCGGTACTGCCAGACCTTGTCGGTGACCTCGTAGACGTCCTGCAGCCGGTTGGACGCCGTTTCGTCCGGGCCGAACAGCCGGAAGGTCTCCGGGTTGAGCGATATCACGTCCCGCAGCCAGGAGCCGAGCGTCAGCATGGCGCTGACGCGTTCGCGTCCGGGGCGGTCGACCTCCACCGCGTGGTCCTCGTAGCGGGGCAGCTTCAGGTCGCGCAACAGGATGCCGCCGTTGGCATGCGGGGTGGCGCTCATCCTCAGCTCTCCGGCGGGGGCGTTCGCCGCAACCTCCGCGCGGAGCCGCCCCTCGCCGTCGAACAGTTCGTCGGGCCGGTAGGATTCCAGCCACTGTTCCAGCATCGCCAGGTGTTCAGGGTTGCTGGTCACTCCGGCGAGCGGCACCTGGTGGCTGCGCCACGTGCCCTCAACCTGCAGCCCGTCGACTCTTTGCGGCCCGGTCCAGCCCTTGGGCGAGCGCAGCACGATCATCGGCCACGCTGGGGCCGCCGCGTGGACGTCGGGGCTGGCGCCGCGGTGCTGAGCCTGGATGGCGCGGATCCCGGCAAGGCAGCGGTCCAGTGCGGCGGCGAAGTCGCGGTGCGCACCGGCGGTATCCCGCGGATCGGTGACGGTCACGAAGTGCGGTTCGTGGCCGTAGCCGCGCAGCAGCTGCTCCAGCTGGGCTTCGGGCATCCGCGCCAGGATGGTCGGGTTGGCGATCTTGTAGCCGTTCAGGTGCAGGATCGGCAGCACGGCACCGTCCGCGGCAGGATCGAGGAAGTTGTGCGAATGCCAGCTCGCCGCCAGCGGCCCGGTTTCCGCCTCGCCGTCGCCGATCACGACGGCGGTGACGAGCCTGGGGTTGTCGAAGACGGTGCCATAGGCGTGGGCCAGCGAGTAGCCGAGCTCGCCGCCTTCGTTGATGGAGCCCGGGGTTTCCGGGGCGGCGTGGCTGGGGATGCCGCCGGGGTAGGAGAACTGCCGGAATAGTTCGGCCAGGCCGTCCTCGTCGTCGCCGACGTTGCTGTAGATCTCCGAATAGGTGCCCTCGAGCCACGCATTGGCCACCACGGCGGGTCCGCCGTGGCCGGGACCGGCGACGAACAGCATCTCCTGGCCGTCCCGGCGGATGACCCGGTTCAGGTGCGAATAGATGAAGTTGAGCCCCGGTGTGGTGCCCCAGTGGCCCAGCAGCCGGGCCTTGGTGTCCGCGGCGGTCAGCGGCCGGCGCAGCAGCGGGTTGGAGCGCAGGTAGATCTGTCCGACGGAGAGATAGTTCGCTGCCCGCCACCACCGGTCCACGAGCGCCAGTTCCGTGTCCTCGGAGGCGTCTGCGGTCTGACGCCTGGTCCCGGTTTCCAACCCATCAGCCACTGCTGCACTCCGCTTCGGTCTGTGCCGCCGGCGGCAGCGTCCGTTCCCATCGCAACATCTCCCGGGGCTGGACACAAGCCCGTGGAGCGCCCCACTCGGGGCTTTTGCGGGCCGGTTACGCGGTGGGCATCCCGTACTTGCCTCCCGTTTACCACGCGGTAGTGTGGCATCCAGTATGTTCACCCTGACCATCAACCAGACCGACAGCCGGCATGACGGCGACCGTGTGCCGCAGCTCCTCAAGGACCTGCGGCACATCCCGGCGCGCCTCGACTTCGACCGTTCCGTCGAGGATGAGGTCCAGGGGATCCTCGACTGCCCGCGCCAGGCCGTGGAGGCCGCGCTGATCGCGCTGCGCACCGGCGCCTGGTACGTCGGGATCGGCGTCGGCCCGGTGAATGAGCCTCTGCCCAACCAGATCAAAGACGCCTCCGGGCATGGCCTGGTCTACGCCCGGCGCGCGGTGGACCGGCTGCGCAACAGCAAGGACCGGATTCCGGTGGCCGTCGAAGGCCCGCTCGCGGACCTGGCCGCCGAGGCCGAGGCCGTGCTGAGGTTGCTCGGCCAGATTGTGCACGACCGCAGCGCCGCCGAGTGGCGGGTCCTGGACCTGCTGACTCCGGGCGTGCGGGGCCAGCAGAAGGCCGTGGCCGAGGAACTGGGGATCACCACGCAGGCGGTGAGCAAGGCCGTGGCCAGGGCACAGTGGAACGAGGAGCACGCCGCCCGGCCGGCCGCCGCCCGGCTTTTGGGCCTGATTCTCGAGGTCCGCTAGCGCAGGGTTCGGTACCGGCTCCCGGCGGCGGACCCTTAGCGCAGGAGGCTGCGCAGCACGTGGGCCGCACCGTCCTCGTGCACCGAGTGGGTCACTTCGTCGGCCGCGGCGATGACTTCCGCCGGCGCCTGGCCCATGGCGACGCCGCGGCGGGCCCAGGTGAGCATCTCAATGTCGTTCCGGCCGTCGCCGACGGCCACCGTGCGGTGCGCCTCGATGCTCAGCCGGCCGCGCAGCTGCTCCAAGGCACTGGCCTTGGTCACTCCGGCCGCGGCGATGTCCAGCCACGCCGTCCAGCCCACGGAGTAAGTGACGCCTGCGAGGCCGATGTGGCGGATCGCTGCGTTGAACTCCTCCGGGGTGTTGTCCGAGCTGAAGACCACCACCCGGACGGCCGTGGCCTCGAGCATGGTCTGGAAGTCGACGCCGATCGCCTCGACACCGAAGCTGGCGTCCTGGAACCGTTCGGTGGAGAGGAAGTTGCCGTCGGCGTCCTCGAGCGCGTACTTGGCGGCGGGCAGCCGTTTGCGCAGCGCACGAAGGGCGGGCCCCGGATCGAAGGTGGCCTTGTGCAGCACCTCGTAGCCGTCGGCGAGGCCCGAATCCACCCGCAGCGTGACGCCGCCGTTGGAGCAGACCGCGTAGCCGGTCTCGATGCCGATGTGTTCGATGATGGGCAGCGTGGCGTTCAGTGAACGGCCGGTTGCGATCATCACCTCGTGCCCCGCGGCCACCACGGCCTGCGCGGCTTCCCGGACGGGAACAGACATATGGCCGTCGTGGTCGACGAGGGTTCCGTCGACGTCGAGGGCGATCATCATCTTGTGTGCATCTCGCTGGTCATCGTTGCCAGCGACTGAGGATTCAGTCAATGTAGTCATCTAATAAGTGAAGCAGACGCCGTCGGCGGCCGCTAGGATGCGC
>DASSXE010000088.1:0-2934 GCA_035704125.1 Arthrobacter sp. | reverse complement strand
GATTTCGACGTCGATGACCGGGTAGGTGTTGCCGTCTTCCCACTCGATGGTCTTCGAGGAAGACACGGTGGACTTGGTCAGGAACTTGACGCCGGAAGCCAGGTCGTTGAAAACAACAGCTTCGTACTTCGGGTGGATATCTGCCTGCATAATTGGACCTTTGTTCACGCAACTGGATTTTGCCAGTTGCCAGGTATGAGTTGGAATGGCTGCCCGGCGCCGGAAAGCGCAGCACGGCCAGCTGTCAATACTAGCCCAGTTCCGGCGCCGGGACGAACCGGGGCAGTGCCGCGGGTGTTGCCGCGGTTGGAGCTGCGGTTCAGTCGCGGGCGCGCAGCTCCCAGAAGGCGACGGCGGAGGCAGCGGCGACGTTCAGCGAATCCACGCCGGGGCGCATCGGGATCTTGACCGCGAGGTCGACGGCGGCCAGGGTTTCGGCGCTCATCCCCGCCCCCTCCGTCCCCAGCACCAGGGCCAGCTTCTCCGGGTTCTGTGCGGCCAGGGCGTCGACGTCGACGGCGTCGGCGGTGAGCTCCATGGCCGCCACCAGGAAGCCGTACCGGCGCAGCACCGACAGGTCGCCGGGCCAATCCTCGAGCCGGGCCCACGGGATCTGGAAAACCGTGCCCATGCTGACGCGCACGCTGCGGCGGTACAGCGGGTCCCCGCAGCGCGGGGAGACCAGCACGGCGTCGACGCCCAGCGCGGCCGCGGAGCGGAAGATCGCGCCAACGTTCGTGTGGTCCACGATGTCCTCGAGCACGGCGACCCGGCGGGCTCCGGCCAGCAGTTCGGCCAGGGGCACGGGCGCTGGACGGTGCATCGCTGCCATCGCGCCGCGGTGCAGGTGGAAGCCGGTGATGTCCTCCAGCA
Organism: Arthrobacter sp.; assembly: GCA_035704125.1. Taxonomy (GTDB): domain Bacteria; phylum Actinomycetota; class Actinomycetes; order Actinomycetales; family Micrococcaceae; genus Arthrobacter. The sequence continues at coordinate 2,061 of DASSXE010000088.1, read as the reverse complement.
GCGCGGCCGAGCCGACATAGACCGGCACGTCCGGGTATTCCTCGAAGACGTCGGCGAGGTCCGCCAGCCACTTCTCGGCGAGGAAGAAGGACCGCGGCCGGTGTCCGGCGGCGAGGGCGCGGCGCAGCACGCGGGAGGATTCCGCGATGTACATCCCCTCGGCGGGTTCGCGGAGCTTGCGCAGGTGGACGTCGGTGAGCCGGGTGTAGTCGGCGACGCGCGGGTCCTCGGCAGATTCGAGGTGGTGGAAGGTCACGGCGGGCTCAGTTCAGCAGTTTGGCGATCATGAATCCCAGGGCCACCAGGCCGAGGGTGAAGATGACGCCGCGCAGCACCGGCGGCGAGAGGCGGCGGCCCACCTTGGAGCCGATGAGGCCGCCGATCAGCGAACTAACGGCGATCAGCGCCACGGCGGGCCAGCTGATCCGGTCGAAGGCGAAGAGCAGGTAGGAGGCCGCCGCGACGATGTTGACGCCGAGAACCAGGATGTTCTTCATGGCGTTGGCGTTCTGGATGGAGCCGGCCATGAACACGCCCAGGATGCCGACCAGCAGGATGCCCTGCGCCGCGACGAAGTAGCCGCCGTAGACCCCGGCGAGGTAGACCAGGACCACCAGCAGCAGGCTGTGCCGTTTGTCCTTGGCTGCGGTTTCCGGGTCCGCTTCCCGGTTTTGCACCCAGCGCTGCAGCCGGGGCTGGAAGACCACCATCAGCAGTGCCAGCACGATCAGGGCCGGGGCCGCGTATTGGAAGACCACCTCGGGCAGGTGCAGCAGCAGGTAGGCGCCGGTGATGCCGCCCAGCAGCGAGGCGGGCAGCAGCCGGAGGAGCTGGTTGCGGCGGCCGGCGAGTTCCTTGCGGTAGCCCCAGGCGCCCGCGGCGGCGCCTGCGACCAACCCCGTCGCGTTGCTGATCGACGCCGTGACCGGGGCGAACCCGAGGGCGATCAGCACCGGGAAGGTCACCAGCGTGCCGGAGCCCACCACGGAGTTGATGGTTCCGGCCCAGAGGCCGGCGACGAAGACAAAGATGCTGCCGAGGAGATCCACGTGCTGTCAGGAACCGCGGTTCAGCGGCGGGCGGTGGCGGTGTAGCGGCCGCCCGACTCGGTGACGTCCAGGTCGATGCCGAAGGTCTTGCCGAGGTTTTCGGCGGTGAGCGTCGTGCGCAGCGGGCCGGCGGCCACGACGCCGCCGTCACGGAGCAGCAGGGCGTGGGTAAACCCGGGCGGGACCTCTTCGAGGTGGTGGGTGACCAGGACGATGGCGGGCGCAGCGTCGTCGGCGGCGAGTTCGCTGAGCCGGTGCACCAGGTCTTCGCGTCCGCCCAGGTCCAGGCCGGCGGCGGGCTCGTCCAGCAGTAACAGTTCCGGGTCCGTCATCAGTGCCCGGGCGATCTGGACGCGCTTGCGTTCCCCCTCGGACAGCGAGGCGAAGGGTCGGTTGAGCAGCGGGCCCATCCCCCACTCGTTGAGCAGCGCGAAGGCGCGCCGCTCGTCGTCCTTTTCGTAGCCCTCACGCCAGCGGCCCGTCACACCGTACGCGGCCGTCACGACGACGTTGAGCACCTTTTCGTGCTCCGGGATCTGGTTGGCCAGGGCGGCGGAGGACAGCCCGATCCGCGGCCGCAGTTCGAACACGTCGACGGCGCCGAGGACTTCCTCGAGGATGCCAGCCATGCCGGTGGTCGGGTGCAGCCGGGCCGCGGCTACCTGCAGCAGAGTGGTCTTGCCGGCGCCGTTGGGACCGAGAACCACCCAGCGTTCGCCCTCTTTGACCTGCCAGTCGACCTTGTCCAGGAGCGTCTTTGCCCCGCGGACAACGCTGACGGCGGCCATTTCAAGAACATCACTCATAGGAGTAGACACTAGGACAAAAAAGCTGACGACTGATAACCGGACAGAGGCGGGCGTTGCGTCCCGGTGACCGGAGTCACCGGGACGCAACGAATGCGGGCCGGCAACCCCGCGCTGGATAGGATTGGGGCCATGATTTCGAACGTGACTGCGGTCAGTTATGGCACCTCCCTGTCCGCCGGCGACGTGCAGCGCGTCCGCAGCGC
>DASSXE010000008.1:0-3425 GCA_035704125.1 Arthrobacter sp. | reverse complement strand
GGGCCCTTCGGGCCCTGGGTGACGTCGAACTCGACCTTCTGGTTCTCGTCCAGCGAGCGGTAGCCGCTGGAAGCGATTGCCGAGTAGTGGGCGAAAACGTCGGCTGACCCGTCATCCGGGGCAATGAAGCCAAAACCCTTTTCGGCGTTGAACCATTTAACTGTGCCAGTAGCCATGCTTTATCCTTCTGAAATGCTGATCTCCGGCGGCCATGCAAGGCCAACGGCTGCGGAGACATTCGTCCGCTGTCCCCAACGTACGGGGCTCGGCGCCCGGGTGCAAGGGGCGGAGTGCGGGAGTTATCCCGCGCACGCGGCTATAGTCGGCTCACTATGTCGACAATCTCGGTGGTAATTCCCACCCGGAACGATGCCGGGCCGCTCGCCGTCTGCCTCCAAGCGCTCAGCCGGCAGCGCCGCCGTCCGGACGCGGTGATCGTCGTGGACAACGGCAGTTCCGATGACACCGCGGCCGTTTGCGCGGCCGCGGGAGTCCGGCGGATCGCCGTCGACCTGCCCGGAATCGCGGCGTCCACTGCCCGCGGTTTTGACGAGGCAAAGACCGGGATCATCGCGCGGCTGGACACCGATTCGATCCCGCCCGAGGACTGGCTCGAGCGGGTGGAGGCCCGTCTCCTTGCCGCCGGGCCGCTCACCGCGGTCAGCGGGCCGGGCACGTTCTACGGCGGGACGCGGACGGCCCGCTGGATCGGAAGCCACGTGTGGATCGCCGGCTACGTCCGGGTCGTCGGGCTGCTGCTGGGACATCCGCCGCTCTTTGGCTCCAATTTCGCCCTCCGCGCCGGCGTCTGGGAACGGATCCGGGACGCCGTCCACCGGGGCCTGCCGGCGGTCCACGACGACCTCGATATTTCCTACCAGCTTCCGCCCGAGGTGACCGTGATCTGGGACCCGGCACTGCGGGTGGGCGTCTCGGCGCGGCCGTTCGAGAGCCGGCGCGCGGTCTGGCGGCGCCTCTCGATGGCGTGGACGACGTTCGCCGTCGAGTTCGGCTCGGAGCCGCCGCTGCAACGCCGGCGCCGGCGCGTCCGCTGGCAGCGCGCGAACCGGAGTTGACCCCGGAGTCCGGCGCCGGGCCTCACGGGCCCGGGGTCAGCCGGCGGCGGTGAAAAGTGCGATCAGGTCCCGGCTCATCTGGTGCGGGGAGGTCTCACTGGGGCTGTGGCCCCCACGGTAGACGGCGATCTTCGCCCCGATCGCCTGGGCGAAACGGCGGTGCAGAGCCAGCGGCCACAGGTCATGCTCGCCGACGGCGACCAGCTTGGGCAATGACGCGGCGGCCAGCACGGGCCGAAGGTCCGGGGCGTGCTGCATCAGCCCGAAGATGTCGTTCACTGCCTGGCGCCGGGTCAGCCGGAACCGAGACCGGACAAAGCGGATCCGGTTCGGGGCGACGGGGACGACGTTGCTGCGGATGCCCCAGATCATCAGCGCCGCTCCGATCCGGGGGCTGGCCCACCCGCTGAACCTGCCGATCCGCTGCACCCCGCGGAAGCTGTTGCCGGGCTCCGGCGGGCAACTCAGCAGCGTCAGACTGCGGAACAGCTCGGGCCGCTGCGCGTACGCCAGTTGGGCGACGATCGCGGCGAAGGAATAGCCGACGACGTGCGCGGCACCACCGCCGGCTTCCAGCAGGGCAATCAGGTCGGCGGTGAAGAGCGGGTAGTCGTAATGCTTTCGCGGCGGCGTGAGCTGCTCGGGACCGGCGCCGGCCGACTCGTACTGGCCGGCGATGTCGCAGCTGAGCACATGGAAGCCGGCAGCGGCGAGCTGCGGCAGCATCAGCGCGAAGTCCTCCTTGGACCCGGTGGCTCCCGGGATCAGCAGCACCCGCGGATGGTCCGGGTTGCCCATGGCCAGGGTTGCCAGTTCGCCGCTTGGCGCCTGAAAGCGGCCGCGGACGGCGCCCGCCGGCGGCACAGTCCAGTCGACGTCGGGCAGGGCGGCGTCCAGCCGGGCGGCCTCATCGACCAGACCCGAGCCGAAGACCTCCGGGTCGGGTTCGGGTGCGCCGGGAATGCGACGGCCTGTTGACGCCATGGACTAAAGATAGCCCCCGGGCCCGGCGTCCCCCTTAGCCGGCGGCCACCCGATGCACGAAGGCCCGCAGGCGCCGGTAGACCTCCTGCGACTCCGGATAGCGGGAGTCCTGTTGCCAGGTGTGCTCGGTGTTGGCGGCGTCCCAGCCGTAGATGAGCGCATCCACGTGGACCTTGTGCTCGCGCAGCCGGTCAATGAAGTTGAGGTTGGCGGCGTAGAAGAAATCCCGTTCGGAGGTGGTCACGAAAACCGGCGGGTAGCGGGCGTCGAGCCATTCGATCGGGGACAGGAACCCGGCCGCCCGGCGCAGCTCCGCGGCGCGGTGGCGCCGGGGACCGGCGGCCGGCCCGGGCAGGAGCATCCGGACAAAGTTCAGGCTGAGGATAAAGCCCTTCTCGAAGAACACCGAGAAATCCACGACGCTGCAGTGCTGCACCAGCCCGCGCAGGCTCGCGGCCGGGGTTGCCGGCGCCAGGCCATAGTGGCCGGCCAGCTCCGGCCGGAAGCTCGCCGCCGTCAGCAGCGCCGCGATCTGGCCACCGGCGGAGTCCCCGCCGAGGACGATCCGGTCCGGGTCCCCGCCGAAGTCCGCGATGTGTGCCTGGACCCATGCCAGCGCCGCGTCGGCGTCCTGGAGGACGTGGGCCATGTGGAAGCTCGGGGCGCGCCGGTAGTTCACGTTCACCGCCACCATCCCGCCGGCGGCCTGGCTGGCGCAGTATTTGGTCAGCGAGGCCTTATCGCCCGAGGTCCAGCCCCCGCCGTGAAAGTAGACGTAGACCGGCAGCGGGCCGCTGCCCGCAATCTGCCCGGCTTCCCCGGGGCTGGCCCCGGCGGGGGTGATGACGTCCAGCCGGTGGGCGCGGATGCCGTCCCCGGCGAAGTCGATGTCGTGGAAGTATTCGACGCCGGTCACGGGGTCCGCGTTGAACCGGGTGGTCTCGCCGGGGCCCAGTGAGTGCATCAGCGCCCGCCACGCCCAGACCGGCACCCGGCGGAGGACCCGCCGCGCCCGCCGGGCGAGACCGAACGCGCCGGTCTGCTGCACCGAGGGAGACGGCGGAGACGACGGAGCGGCCGGCGTGGAGCTTGCAGCCGGGGAGGGGCGCTGAGGCGGGGAAGGCGGCCGGGCAGCCGGGGTCATACAGCCATTCTAACTAACACGGCCGTGCTACCACGCCGGGTCAGTCCGGGACTGCGCGGACCGTTCCGGCGGCGCCGTCGACCGTCACCAGCTGCCCGGTCCGCAGCGCCGTGGTGGCGTCCGGGACACCCACCACGGCGGGGATGCCGTACTCGCGGGCCACCACGGCCCCGTGCGAGATGACGCCTCCCATTTCCATCACCAGGGCCCCGGCGGTGAGG
>DASSXE010000003.1:0-3723 GCA_035704125.1 Arthrobacter sp. | reverse complement strand
TTCGTCCTGGGCCCGGCGCTGGTGGGCGTGCTCGCCAGCCTGGTCAGCCCGTGGCTGCCGCTCGCGATCGCGGCGGCGCTGACCCTGACCCTGGTTCCCGCCTTCGCCGTCCACCCCACGCACCTGGCCGTGCCGCGCACCCCGGCGCGCGGCTCCGCCGCGTCCGCCGCCGCCTCCGCCGCCGCCCGGGAACGCCGCCGGACTTCCACGTCGGGCCAGCGGGCGGCGGCCGTCGCCGTCATCGCCCTGCCGGTGCTGGCCATGGTCTGCATGGGCACGTTCTTTGGCGCCACCCAGACCTCACTCAGCTCCTTCGCCGCCAGCTTTGCGACCTCGGAACTTGCCGGCCTGCTCTACGCGGTGATGGGCCTCAGCTCGGCGGCCGCGGCCCTGTCCGTGGCGTACTGGCCGCGGCGGATCAGCGCGAACACCCGCTGGCTGGTGTGTGCCGCGCTGATGGCGGCGTTGGCCCTGCTCCTGCTGCTGCCCTCGACCGCGCTGCCGATGATTGTGGTGCTGCTGGTCCTGGGCCTGCCGGTGGGGCCGCTGATGGTGACGGTGTTCGCCATCGGCGGCATGGTGGCCCCGGCGGGCAAACTCGGCACGGTCATGACGGCACTGGCAAGCGGCATCGTGGCCGGCACGGCGGTGGGATCCGCCATCGCCGGGCAGCTCGCGCAGGACTCCGGTTACCCTGCGGCGTTCCTGGTGCCCGTCGCCGCGGCGTCGGCGCTGTTCGTACTGGGTGCGGCGGCCGCCGTCGTCCTCCGCCGGACCCAAACGACGGCGGCAGCTGCCGGCTAGCGCACCCCGGGGAACCGGCCGCTCGACCCTCAGCCCAGCTGGGCCTCGATGCGTGCCGCCCCCGCCGCCAGGGCCGCCGCAGCCTCGGCCGGGTCCTGCGCCGCGCGGACGTACACCACGGCCAGGGCCGCGGGCCGGCTGCCGGGAACCCGCACCGGAACCGCCAGCGACGAGACGCCGGCAATGACCTCATCGTGGCTGGCGGCAAAGCCAAGGCGCCGGGCCTCCGCGGCCTCGGCCCGGTACGGCACGCCGGGGGCCAGCGAGTGCCATTCCGGCTCGGTGAACGCGGACTGGATGGCAATGCCGGGTGCTCCGGCGCTGATCGGGTGGCGGGAACCGGGATGCTGAACGACGGCGGGCCCGGTATGCCGCGGATCGACGGTGACCAACGTGACGCAGTCCTCCCGGTCCCAGACGGCCAGGAAGGTGCTCATCGCCAGGCTGTTGGCCAGCTGGGTCAGCTCGGGCAGGGCCGCGGTCTGCAGGTTCCGGGACACCCCGCGGGCCAGGACTGCGAGCCCCGGCCCGGGCTGGACGCGGCCGGCGTCGTCCCGGACCAGCAGGGAGTGGTCCTCCAGCGTGCGAAGGATCCGGTAGGCGACCGAGCGGTGGACCCCCATGGCATCGGCGAGCTCGGCGATGGTGAGCGGTTCCGGGGCGTCGGCGAGGATCTCCAGGGCGCGGATGCCGCGGGACAGCGTCTGGGACGGGGAGGCCTGCGGGCTGCCTGCGTTCGGGGTCATGGGCTTCATCCTAGGGGTCGCGCCGGCGGCCGGGCGGGCCGGGAGGCGGACGGCCCTTGTGTGCGCGGTCACAGTGAAGTAGCGTCTTGAAGCAGTGTTCCATATAAGAACGTCGAGTTCAAATATAGAACAGAAGCCGGAGTCCGGCAGATTGTCCGCCGCGAAATGTGTGCCTTATCACAGCATTTGTAGTAGGCTCTCGTTACTAACTGACCGTTCGATCAGTAATTCGGCAGGCATAGCTTTTTACTCAGCACCCACTGGCAGTACCTCTGCCCCAGCAACGGAGTTCCAATGACCGCAACTTCAACCGTCGATTCAGAGGCGGGCCCCAGCACTAAACATGAGGAACGCAAGGTCCTCGCCGGGACGCTGGTCGGCACCACGATCGAGTGGTACGACTTCTTCATCTTCGCCCAACTGACAGCAACGCTGCTGTCCCCGCTGTTCCTCGCACCGCTCAACGCCTCGAATCCGGGCCTGGCCCAAATCCTGTCCTTCGCGCTGATCGGTATCAGCTTCCTGTTCCGCCCGCTCGGCGCGATCATCGCCGGCCACCTCGGTGACCGCCTGGGCCGCAAGGCCATGCTGGTCTTCACCCTGGTCATGATGGGAGCCGCGACGGCCCTGATCGGCCTGCTCCCCACCTACGCCCAGATCGGCGTCTGGGCCCCCATCCTGCTGATTGTGCTGCGCATCATCCAGGGCTTCTCCGCCGGCGGTGAATGGGGCGGCGCCGCCCTGATGGCCGTGGAACACGCACCGATGAGCCGCCGCGGACTGTTCGGTGCGTACCCGCAGATCGGTGTTCCGGTGGGCATGATCCTCGCCACAGGCCTGCTGTACTTCCTCAACACGGGCATGTCGAAGGAAGACTTCGGCTCCTGGGGCTGGCGGGTGCCATTCCTGCTCTCCGTCGTCCTCGTCATCGTCGGCTACCTGATCCGCCGCGCCGTGGCCGAGAGCCCGGTCTTCAAGGAGATGCAGGAGCGCAAGGAGGAGAGCAAGGCCCCGCTGGGCGTGCTGATCCGCAACCACAAGAAGGCCGTCCTCTACTCGACGATGATCTTCATCGGCAACAACGCCGCCGGCTACCTGCTGATCGCCTTCTTCATCTCCTATGCCACCAAGAGCCTGAAGATGCCGACCCCGCAGATCCTGCTGGCCACCACGCTGGCGTCCTTCGGCTGGCTGATCTTTACCCTGGTGGGCGGCTGGCTTTCGGACCGGATCGGCCGGGTCAAGACCTTCCTGATCGGCTACGCCATCGTCTTCGCCTGGATGATCCCGATGTTTGCCCTGATTGACACCAAGGACATCGTGCTCTACGGCGTTGCGCTCTTCGTCCTGACGATCGGCCTGGGCCTGTCCTACGGCCCCATGTCGGCCATGTACGCCGAGATGTTCCCGGCGAACGTCCGTTACTCCGGCATCTCGATCGGCTACGCCTTCGGCGCCATCCTGGGCGGCGCTTTCGCGGCCACCATCGCCGAGGCCCTGCTTCAGGGCACGCACTGGACCGGCTCCATCGGAATCTACATCATGATCCTCTGCGTCATCTCCGCGGTGGGCGTGGTGCTGGCCAAGGAGACCAAGGGCCGCCCGCTGGGCGTCAGCGGCCACCACTAGGCCGCACCCCCGGCCGGAACAGCAAACACAGAAGAGGCGCGGACGCTCAGTCCGTGCCCTCTTCTGTGTGTGTGAGCCCTTAGACGCCCAGGAAGCTGATGGCCCCCTGCTTGAAGGCACGGCTGGTGACCGCGTTGGTGTGGTTCCGGCCGGGGAGCACCAGTTGCTCCACCATGGCCCCGTGCCGGGCACCCAGCGCGGCGAGCTCCGGCATCGAGGCCGCCCGCTCATCCTGTTCGCCGGCAACCAGCAGCATCGGCACCGGCGGCACTGCCTCGGCCGGGTCGAACGGCTCGTCCTTGATCGCCTCGACCAGGGACAACAGCGCGAAGATGTTGTTGCTCGGCAGCAGCTGCGCCATCTTCAACAGTCCCGCGGTGGAGGCGTCCGCGATCGGCGTCCCGTCGGCGAGGTAGCGCTGCGCCGCGGTCAGGTCAAAGGCGGCCAGCGGATCGGCCATGTTCGGTCCGCCCAGCACCAGCCGGTGGACCAGTTCGTGCTGCGTGGCGCCGAATTCCCAGGCCAGCCGGGAGCCCAGCGAGTA
>DASSXE010000001.1:0-4438 GCA_035704125.1 Arthrobacter sp. | reverse complement strand
TCGGCGGAGACCGGGACGTAGCGCGCCTCGACCTCCCAGTAGTTGCAGAACTTCTCCCAGCAGACCTGGACGGCCGAGCTGAGCACCAGGTTGGGTTTGTCGGTTGGCTTGCCGGCGGCCTTCCGCGCATTCTGCCACCGGCGCTTCAACGCCAGGCCGCCCAGCATGCAGGCCTCGGAGGAGCCAATGGTGGATGTTCCCACGGCACCGGCCGGATCCGGGGCGTTCCACAGGTCCGCGAGCATGCGCCAGCAGCGGGTCTCGATCAGGGCCGTCTGCGGGTATTCGTCCTTGTCGATCATGTTCTTGTCGAACGTCTCGGCATAGAGTTTCGCGGCCTCAGGCTCCATCCAGGTGCCCACGAAGGTGGCCAGGTTCAGGCGCGCGTTGCCGTCCAGCATGGCCTCGTCATGGACCACTTGATAGGCGGTCGCGGGCAGGGATTCCCCGTCCGGGAGCCGGAACTTGGGGAAGGTGGTCGCTTCGCCCGGGCGGCTGAACAGCGGATTCAGCTCCACGTCCGTGTCCTGCTCGCTTTTCGGGGATCGGTGGGATTTGGGCATGAAAGGCTCCTTTGGCAGCAGGGGAGCCGCGGCTGGGCCACGGTCTGCGCCGCCAACGCTACCCGCCGCCGGGCCGGCCGCGAAAGGACAGGCCCTAAAAGGACAGGCGGCGACACGCCCGGCGGCCCGGACCGCCGTCGTATCCCGGAACTGCGAAGATCTCAGCATGAACGCAGACATGCAGCACGGACGCGGAACGAGGAACTTCAACGGCCGGGCGCACCATTCCCGGCTTAGGGTCCTGGTGATGATCGTCATCGGAGCGCTGACGGCCGTGGCCGTCGGGACGTTGAAATCCTGGGCCTATGCACCGGCGATGGGCTGGGCGGCCGCGTCGTTGACCTACCTGATCTGGGTCTGGTCGGTCATCGGCCGGCTCCAGGCCCAGGCCACGGCGGCCCACGCCCGCCGTGAGGACCCCAGCCGCGGCGCCTCCGATGTCCTGGTGCTGATCGCTACGGTGGCCAGCTTCGGCGGCGTGGCCCTGATCCTGCTCGACGCCTCCAACGCCCAGGGCGGCACGAAGGCGGCCATTATTGCGATGGCCGTAGGCAGCGTGGCGCTGTCCTGGTTCCTGGTGCACACCCTGTACACCCTGCGCTACGCGTCCATCTACTACCGGGACAAGACCGGCGTCGACTTCAACGAGGACAAGCTGCCGCGCTACCTCGATTTCGCCTACCTGGCCTTCACCGTGGGGATGACGTTCCAGGTCTCTGACACGGACCTGAAGACCGACGCCATCAGGACCACCGTCCTGCGCCAGGCACTGCTGTCGTACCTGCTGGGCACCATCGTGCTGGCTACCACCATCAACCTGGTGGCCGGCCTCATCCACTGACCGGCCACCGCGGGGTCTTAGACCCCGGCGTTGTAGACGTCGAGTCCGAACCGGTTCAACCCCGGGGTCCCGGCGTAGCCGAGGTAGGGCAGGCCGAAGGTGTCCTCGATGCTGGCGAGCAGGCTGTAGTGGTTGTACGGCGTGGTGGACCAGGTGCCGCCCTTGGTAAACGGGGAGAGCACCAGCGCTCCGACGCGGCCGCCGCCCATGCCGGTGATGCCGGGCAGTGCCGCGTTAGGGCCGGGTCCCTCGCCGCAGCAGGCGCTGGCGTCTGACTGCGGTCCGTCGGATTCGTCGAAGGTGATCACCAGAACGCCGTCCTGCTTGAACGCCGGCGAGTTGGTGATCGCGGGAACCCACTGTTTGAGCCAGTCGTCGGCGCTTTTCAATCCGCCGGGCTGCCCGTCGACGCAGGGGGAGTCGTGCCCGTCGTGGCAGAGGTTCGGGGTGATCATTGACAGGTTCGGCGTCGTGGCGGTGGAGGCGAGGTCCGTGGTGAGGGCGGACAGGTCGACGTCGTTCGCGGCGCAGTCCGGGGAGCCGGTGATCCCGGCGAAGTAGACGAACGGGTTGTGGCGGGCCGCGTACTGGTCCCCGACCTTGGCCTTCTGGGTGTCATCGACGGCTCCCAGCGCGGGGTGCCGGCAGGGGGTGCCCATGTCCTCCATGTAGCCCTTCCAGGTCTTTCCGGCGTCCTTGAGTTGCCCGGCGACGGTGGGGACGCTGGCGGGGAAGACGCAGCCGTCACCGACGGCCTGGCCGGGGCTGGCGGTGCCGGAGCCGACGAACGGGGTGTAGTTCTGGCAGTCGGCCTGCATCTGGGCGTTGGGTCCCTGGCCGGAGATCTGGGCTACGTAGTTGGGCTGGGAGTTGTGCGCCGTGCCGAAGTACTGGTTGAGCAGTACGCCCTGCCCGCGGAGGGTCTGGGAGAGGTAGGGGGCGGCCGACGCCGGTCCCCAGGTCTCGTCGTAGCCCTTGTTTTCGAGGTTGATCACGAAGACGTGTTTGGCCCCGGGCAGGTAACCGCTGCCCTGGGTGGCGGCCGGGGCAGCGGTTCCGGCCTGCTGCGGCGCTGCGGCGGGAGCCCCGGCCGTGGCGGACGCGGAGCCGTAGCCGATGCCCGCGGCGGCCAGGACAAGCGCGGAGGCGGCGGCGAAGCGTTTCAGGATGCGGCGGCCGCGGCGCGGGGTGGCCTGGGTGTTGGGGGCGTGGTTCATGGGAGTTTCCATCCGTCGGCGAGTGCTTTCTGTTTCAGTCCGGACCATTCCTCTTCCGGGGGCGGTCCCACCGGGGTGCAGGCGGGTCCGGCCACGAAGGGCGGGACGAGGTACTTGGGGGCGGCCAGGTTTGCGGGGGTACCGAAGTCCAGGACCTCGGCGATGTTGCGGGCGGCCTGGTCGCGGGGGGTCAGGGGCGGGAGGTTCCAGCGCCATTCGATGGCCTTGAGGACCGAGGTGTGGTCGTAGACGTCGTGGGCGACGTAGCGGCGCCGGGCACGCGGGGAGACCACCAGCGACGGGACCCGGAAGCCGCGCTGGGCGGTGGTTTGGGAAGTGTCGGGCGCGGCCGCGGGGGCGACGTGGTCGTAGAAGCCGCCCCATTCGTCGTAGTTGACCACCAGCAGGGTGCTGGCCCAGCCGGGGCCGGAGGTGACCGCGTTGTAGACCTCGGCCAGGAAGGTTTCGCCGGAGCGGATGTCCGCGTGCGGGTGGTCATCTCCCGAGGTCCCGGAGCCCTCATCGGTGAACCGGGGGTCCACGAAGGACACCGCAGGCAGCGTCCCGGCGCCCGCGTCGGACAGGAAGTCCGCGTAGGGGTGGGAGATGGCCTGGTACTTGGTGCCCCACAGGGCCGTGAACGGGATGTCGCCGTAGTAGTACTTTCCGGCCACCCCGGCCGTGGCCAGCCGGTCCCAGATGGTGGGCAGCGTGGAGGTAACGGTGGAGTTGTGGATCCGGTCGGTGGCGGCGGCGTGCTGGTAGAACCGGTTTGGGTAGGTCTCGGCCATCGTCGCCGCGAAGTAGCTGTCACAGACGGTCCAGTCGGGTCCGGCCTGGCGCCAGAAGTCGAGGTCGGCGGCGTCGTAGTAGCCGACGGCGAACTCATCGTTTTCGCCGGCCCGGAGCCAGCCGTCGTTCTTGCCGTTGTTGAACTGGATCCGGCCGCCCTCGTAGGAGTGGTCCGGGTCCGGGTGGCCGCAGCCCTGGAAATCGGTCAGGTGGTAGGTCGAGTGCGGGATACCGTAGCGGTCCCGGTAGGTCAGACCGGACTGTGTGCCGTTGGCTCCGGGCATCCAGCCGAGGAAGTGGTCGAAGGACCGGTTCTCCATCATCACCACGATGATGTGCTCGATCCCGGAGGCCGCCGGGGCTGGAAGGGCCGGGGCGGCAGCGGTTGCCGCGCGGACAGTGCCGCTTGTCGCAAGGGCGGCAGCCGCGGTCGCTCCTGCCACTCCGAGAAAGCTCCGTCTGGAGAACGTCATGTGATCATTTCCTTCGTCATCGAGGCCGGACATCCGGGCCGCTGTCAGTCTTCAAGCCGGTCCTGCACAGGGGGTAATCGCTGGAAGCATCGGAAAAGTTACGGTCCTTATGGCCCGGCCCGCAGGAATACGCCCAAAAGTAGATCACGAAAAGGTTACGGAACTGAGGTTTTTTCGCCGTCGTCCACGGTTTGTTCACGTGATGTTTGCACTAGCATCGGAGCAGCGGCACCCTGCCGCCGAAGCGTGGCCGGGACCGGCCGAAATTACCGCAGGAGCACGCATGGATATCACCGACGTCATTCTCAACGACCACCACGACCAGCGCCGGATGTTCGCCATCCTGGAGGAAATGCGGGGCGAGTCAGCGGAGGACCTCGCGGCGGTCTGGCAGCGGCTGCACATCCTGCTGGAGGTCCACGCCAAGGCCGAAGAGGAACTCTTCTATCCGGAGCTGCTGGCACTGGGCAAGGGGGAGGGCGGGAAGGATTCGGCGGAAGACGAGACCACCGACGCCATCCACGACCACAACGAGATCCGGGACGCCATCAG
>DASSXE010000452.1:0-3067 GCA_035704125.1 Arthrobacter sp. | reverse complement strand
GTCGGCGGTGCCCATCACCTCGGCGATGTTCTGCGCCCAGATGTTGTTGGCGTAGTGGAGGGCAAGGAAGCGGTCGGGCCGGCCGGTGGATTCCTTGAGATCGCTGGGGAGCAACGTCGAGGAGTTGGTGGCGAAGATCGTCTTCTCCGGCGCCAGGCCCGCGAGCGAGCGGTAGAGGCCACGTTTGATCTCCAGCAGTTCGGGCGCGGCCTCGATCACCAGGTCGGCGTCGGCGACGGCGTCGCCGAGGTCAGCGGTGAGCCGGAGGTTCCCCAGCGCCGTCTCGGTCTGGCCCCCGGCGGCGCCCGGGACGTGGGCGCGGTAGGTGGCGGCGAGCCGGTCGAAGCGTGCGCGGGCCTTGCCGAGGGCGTCGTCGTCGACGTCGTAGGCGGTGACCGCAAAGCCGTGGAAGGCGGCCTGGTAGGCAATCTGGGAGCCGAGCACGCCGGTGCCGAGCACGGTCAGGTTCTTGATCGGGGGCATAGAGGTACTTCCTTTCCGCCCGGCTGTCAGGAGCCGGGGTTAACGGATCCGTAAATGCTGCGGATCCAGATGGTGGACAAGACGTCCAGGGCGTGTGACTCCTCGAGTGCGGGAGTCTCCCGGTTGAGCACGGCGGTGATCACCCGCTCATTCATCAGGTTCAGGCTGACGGCCAGGTCGTGGGCGTCGGCACCGGCAGGCGCGGCACCGCGGGCCTGCTCGGAGGCGATGACGTCGCTGGAGAAATCGACCCAGGACTGCATCGACTTGGACCACAGCGCGCGCACCTCCTCGTTCCGGGCACGGGCGGCGATCGCGGCGGTGGCGACGCCGCGGTGGGCCACGAAGACATCGACGAAGACCCCGATGGAGCGGGTCCAGGCTGCCGCTGCGTTCCGCTCGAAATCGCGCGGCAGGGCACCGACCCGGTGTTCCACCTCGGTGATGACCCGGTCCAGGAGGGCCAGCAGCACGGCGTCCTTGGACGGGAAATAGAAGTAGAAGGTGGGCCGGGAGATCCCGGCGCCGCGGGCCAGGTCCTCGATGGAGACGTCGTCGAAGGACCGCTCGCCGAGCAGCGCCTCGGCGGTGATGAGGATCGCGTCCTGGCGTTCATCCCCCGAAATCCGTGCGCTGCGTCTGCCTCGTTGAGCCATGCGCCCATCCTAACCCCGGCTCTCAACACGGTGTTGACTCTGTCGACTTTAAGTCGATAACTTGGCGGTATGAGCGAACACGTGGATGTGTTGATTGTCGGTGCCGGGCTGAGCGGGATTGGTTTCGCCAGCCGGTTGAAGCGGGAGTTGCCGGAAAAGACCTTTGCGGTCCTTGAGTCGCGCGGCGCCGTGGGGGGCACCTGGGATCTGTTCCGGTACCCGGGCATCCGTTCGGACAGCGACATGTACACGCTCGGCTACTCCTTCCGGCCCTGGGCCGGCGCCAAGGCCATCGCCGACGGCGAATCGATCCGCGAGTACATCGAGTCGACGGTGGCCGATGAGGGGCTCGCCCCCCGGATCAGGTTCAACACCCGGGTCGTCTCGGCCGACTGGTCCAGTGCGACCGCCCTGTGGACCGTGACGGCCGTCCGGACCGCCGACGGCGAGTACCCGGCAGGCGGGACGGACGCCGCTTCCGCCGGCGAGCAGATCACCCTGACGTGCTCGTTCCTCTCGGTCTGCTCTGGCTACTACCGCTACGACGAGGGCTTCACCCCGGAGATCGAGGGAGCGGATGCCTTCGGCGGCACGATCGTCCACCCGCAGCACTGGCCAGCGGACCTGGATTACACCGGCAAGCAGGTCGTGGTCATCGGCAGCGGGGCCACGGCGGTGACGCTGGTGCCGTCGATGGCCAAGACGGCGGCCAAGGTCACCATGCTGCAGCGCTCCCCCACGTACATCGCCCCCGTCCCCGCACGGGACCACCTGGCCGACCGGCTGCGCGGCAAGCTGCCCGCCCAGCTGGCCTACGACGTCGTCAGGGTCAAGAACATCCTCTTCTCCATGTTCACCTACCAGCTCAGCCGCCGGCGCCCGGAAACCATGAAGGCCATCCTGCGCAAATCCGCTGTCGCCAAACTGCCGGAGGGCTTCGCGGTGGACACGCATCTGGCGCCTGCCTACCAGCCGTGGGACCAGCGGGTCTGCGCGATCCCCAACGGGGACCTCTACCGCGCGATCAGCGCCGGAACCGCCGACATTGTCACCGACCGGATCTCCCGGATCACCGCGGACGGGATCGAACTGGCCTCTGGCGGGTCGCTGCCGGCGGACGTGATCGTCACGGCAACGGGGCTGAATCTGCTGGTGATCGGCGGGATGGCCCTCACCGTGGACGGCGAAACGGTGGACGTGGGCAAGACGCTGACCTACAAGGGCATGATGCTCGACGGCGTCCCAAACTTCGCGCTCACCATCGGATACACCAACGCCTCCTGGACGCTCAAGGCGGACCTGGTGGCCGGCTATGTGTGCCGCCTGCTCAAGCATCTGGACCGGCGCGGGCTGCAGTGGGTGGTCCCCGCGGCGCCCGCCGAGGTGGCCCAGGGCGAGCTGACCTCCCTGATCGACCTGAAGGCCGGCTACATCTTCCGCGGCTCCGATCAGCTGCCCCGGCAGGGTGCGGGCTCACCCTGGCGGCTGCACCAGAACTACTTCCGCGACTTCGCCCTGCTGCGGGCCGGGCGCCTGACGGACCGGGTTCGGTTCGGTCGGCGGGGCCAGCGCGTGCGGCCCGGCGGCGGAGCGGCGCCGGCTCCCCGCGATCCCCTGGTCCTGCCCGGCACCGGATACCTGAACGTCGCGGGCACCCGGCTGCGCTACCGGAAGACCGGCAGCGGCGATCCGGTGCTGCTGCTGCACGGGATCGGCCAGAGCCTCGAGGACTGGAACGAACAGCACGACCTGCTCGCGGCCCGGCATACCGTCTACAGCGTGGATCTGCCCGGCTTCGCATACTCGGAACGGCGTTCCGGCCCGGCGACGCTGGCGAGGCTGGCCGACGTGCTGCCGGCCTTCCTTGATGCCGTCGGCGTTCAGGAGGCCCTGCCGGTCATGGGCAACTCGCTCGGCGGTGCGGTGGC
>DASSXE010000440.1:0-2241 GCA_035704125.1 Arthrobacter sp. | reverse complement strand
GGGAGGCGAGGATCAGGCGGGTCACGGATCCAGCGTAGTTCACGGGCGCGGGGCAAAAGCCTCTGGTTCTCGATCCGTGGCCGGTGGTGTGGTGGAGCCAGGATCCCTTACTGAATCGAGGATTCCATGGCTGGCTGGCTAAAAGCAGGGGTCGCCACGGTGGGCGCCGGTACGTATTTGGGCTGGGACGGCTTCACCATCCAGTTGGGTAACCTGCTGGTGATCATCGTGATGGTGGTGCTGTTCGTCCTGGCGCTCATCCTTCCCTTCCCCGGAGGGAAGCGGCGGAAATGACCGCCCGGACGACGCCGGCGCACGGCGCCCCGGCGCAGCACGACGACCCGCATACCTGGACCGGCAGGATCCGCCGCTGGATGCTCGCCAAGCTGCCCCCGGACAAGCTCCTGCCCGAAGACCAGCCGAGTTATGTCATGTCCTGGGCGTATGTCTTCGGGATGGGCGCCGTCGCTTCGCTGCTGTGGATCATCATGTCCGGGGTCGTGTTGGGGCTGAACGGCCCCCAGTGGTATCACCTCTCCGCCGTCGGCGGCTTCATCAACAGCACCCACCTGTGGAGCGTCGAGCTCTTCTTCATGTTTATGGTGGTGCATCTGTGGCTGAAGTTCTGGATGGCGGCCTGGCGCGGGGGCCGGGCCCTGACCTGGATCACCGGCGTCATCTCGTTTGTCGTCTCCATCGTGGCGGCTTTCACGGGGTACCTGCTCCAGACGAACTTCGATTCCCAGTGGATCGCCTTCGAGGCCAAGGATGCACTCAACGCCGTGGGAGTGGGCGCCTGGTTCAACGTGGCCAACCTCGGCCAGATTTTCGTCTGGCACGTCACCTTGCTGCCGCTTGCGGTGGGCGCCGTGGTGGTGCTGCACGTCCTGCTGGTCCGGGTGCACGGCGTCGTGCCGCCGCTGGAGGCCGACGACGGCGACGCCCAGGTTCGCGGAGCTGACTCCGCCCCCAGCCATGTCCCGGAGGCTATCCCGCTCCGGGATCCGGCTGGCCCCGGGAGCGCGGCGTGATGGCCGGCAAGGAGAAGGCCAGCACGTCGTGGCGGAAGAAGGACGATCTGGCCGGCCGGCCTTGGGCCGGGGCCGTCCGCGAATATGACCTGCTCAAGGAACTCGCCATCGGCGTCGTGGTGGTGGGGCTGCTAGTTCTCGGCGTCTCCGCCGTCTTCGGTTCGCCCGACGAGCCCAGCGTCACCCTTAAGGGGTGGGCGTCGGCCGCCCCGGCGGATTTCGTCGGCACCGCCGCCAAAGAACTTGCCGGAACGTCCGATACCGCGGGGTACGGTCCTCCCTATAATTCCACTCCTGGTGCCACGCAGCAGATTGGCCCGGTGGACCTGCAAAGTCTCTCCGGCGTTCGCCTTTCGGTGGACACCGCCAAGGACTTCGTCACCGATCCGCTGGGGGCCCTCCCTTCGCCCCCGGCGGCCCTGACGGAGTGGGCAGCCGCTACTGACCAGCAGCGCTCCGGCTGGGCTGCCGCCTACTTAGCGGCCCTGGCGGCCGCCCCGGACAATGACCCGGCGAAGGTGGCGCCCGGCGCCTACGGGCCCGTCCCCGTGATGACCGGCGCACTGCTGGATATGGCGCGGAGTGGGACCCTGGACGGAGTGCTCCAGGGCGGCGGGACTTTCTACAGCCTGGATTACACCCGCAGCCTGTTGTTCCTCGGCGACGGCAGCTATTTTCCGGATCTCGCGGCCGGCCAGCATCTCTCCGGGGACCAATGGGGGGTCATGAACGAAACCGGCGATACCCCCGGGCAGTCCTGGCTCTGGCTCTTTTCGCTCCTCTATCAGGTGGAGCCGTACAAATCATCGCCCAGTGTGGATGCCCTGGTGGTCGTCACGATGTTCGTGCTCACCGCCATCCTGGCGCTGCTGCCCTTCATCCCCGGGCTGAGGGCGCTGCCTCGGAAACTGCCCGTTCACCGGCTGATTTGGCGGGACTATTATCGGAACCGTTGAGGGCTCCGGAGGCATAAGGAGTGTCCCTCGAGGGGCTGCGGAAGCCCCGGACGCGCGTTACTGCTGAGTTGCGACGGCATCCCTTTGCGGTGGCACCGTCCCGTTGCGGCAGCTGGCTCGACGCGGAGGCCGCTCGACAATAAATGTCAGAGGTGCTCACTAGCCTATTTACATGGACGGCAATCAGGAGCCCGAAGTGGGGCAGTTATCAGGCGCGGCGGCCGCGGACCTGGTCCGAATCCTTGCCGGCCTCC
>DASSXE010000368.1:0-2121 GCA_035704125.1 Arthrobacter sp. | reverse complement strand
CGCACCCCCGGTGCGGGCAGCGCGGGCCGCGGCCAGCGCGACTTCTCCAAAGGCGGCGGCGACCGCCCCTTCAAGCGCCCCAAGCCGCGGGAAGAGGCGTTCGTTGACCCGGACCTGAACCCCACGGGTCCGGCCGCCGCGGAGCCGGCAGGACGGGGCGGCGCCAAGCCCGCGTCCCGGAAGCCCGGGGCCCGCAAGCCCGGCGCCGGCAAGGTCCCCGGGACCCCCGGTGCGCTGAAGCCCAAACCGCGGATCGGGGCCGGCGCCGCCAAGGCGGCCGGATCCCGTGCCTTCGGCGGAGAGCGCTTCGGCCAGAACCTCGGGCCCGTCCGCAAGCCCGCGCGCAAGCGCGGCCCGCGCGCCGAGGTTCCGCAGTCCGAACTCCACGACGCTGACGGCATCCGCCTGCAGAAGGTCATGGCCTCCGCCGGCGTCGCCTCCCGGCGCGTCTGTGAGGAAATGATCGCCGAAGGCCGCGTCGAGGTCGACGGCAAGGTCGTCACCGAGCTCGGCATGCGCGTCGATCCCACCGCCTCCGTGATCCACGTGGACGGCCTGCGCATCCAGCTCGACGAGAACATGGTCTACATGGTCTTCAACAAGCCCAAGGGCGTCGTCTCCACCATGGAGGACCCCGACGGCCGTCCCTGCATCAGTGACTTCGTCCGCAACCACCACGGCGAACGCCTCTTCCACGTCGGCCGTCTCGACGTCGCCACCGAGGGGCTGCTGCTGCTGACCAACGACGGCGAACTCGCCAACCGGCTGACGCACCCCTCCTACGAGGTGCCCAAGACGTACCTGGTCCAGGTCCGCGGTCCGTTCCCGCAGGGCGTCGGCGCCCAGCTGAAGGCCGGCGTCGAACTCGAAGACGGGATCGCCTCGGTGGACTCCTTCAAGCTCGTCGACTCCACCCCCGGCCACGTGCTGATCGAGGTCGTGCTGCACTCGGGTAAGAACCGCATCGTGCGCCGGCTCTTCGACGAGGTCGGCTTCCCGGTGCTGCGCCTGGTCCGCGTCAAGGTCGGCCCCATCGGCCTGGGCGACCAGCGCCAGGGCAGCATCCGCAACCTCGGCAAGCAGGAAGTCGGCCACCTGCTGGCATCCGTAGGGCTGTAGCGCATGTCCGCCTTTCGCACCCACGGCCGGGGCCACCTGAACGGGCCGGTCCTCGTCGTGGGGACCGGGCTGCTGGGCACCAGCATCGGGCTGGGCCTGCGTGGCCGCGGCGTGCCGGTGTTCCTGGCCGACCCCTCGCCGACCAACCAGGCCGTCGCCGTCGACATCGGCGCGGGCCTGCCGCTGGAGCGGCTCGACGGCGACTCGCCGGAGCTCGTCGTGGTTGCCGCTCCGCCGGACGTGACGGCCGACGTCGTCGCCCGGGCCCTGACGGACTACCCGGAAGCGGTGGTCGTGGACATCGCGAGCGTCAAGGCCGGAATCCAGGCCGCGCTCCGGGAACGCGGCGCCGACCTGGGCCGCTACGTGGGAACGCACCCGATGGCCGGCCGGGAGAAATCCGGACCGGTCGCCGCCCGCGGCGAGCTGTTCACCTCGATGCCCTGGGTGCTCTGCCCGACGCCCGAGACCCGGCCGGAGGCACTGCAGGCTGCCCGCGCGCTGGCCGGTGACCTTGGCGCCGTCGTCTCCGAATTCGGAGCGGAGGAACACGACGAAGCCGTGGCGCTGGTCTCGCACCTGCCGCAGGTGATGTCCTCGCTGGTGGCCGGCCGGCTCCAGGGCACCCCGCTGCACGCGCTGTCCCTGGCCGGCAACGGCCTGCGCGATGTGACCCGCATCGCCGCCAGCGATCCCACCCTGTGGGTGCAGATCCTCGGTGCCAACGCCGGGCCGGTGGTCGAACTGCTGCACGGCGTCCGCGAGGACCTGAACCGGCTGATCGGCACCCTGGAGGACCCCACCGCGCCGGGCGCGCGGCTGGACCTCGCCCAGCTGATCAGCGAGGGAAACGCCGGGCAGGCCCGCATCCCGGGCAAGCACGGCGGCCCGCCGCAGGCCTATTCGTGGCTGACGGTCCTGGTCGACGACACCCCGGGACAGATCGCCCGGCTCCTCACGGAGATCGGCGAGATCGGCGTCAACCTCGAGGACCTGCGCCTG
>DASSXE010000235.1:0-2209 GCA_035704125.1 Arthrobacter sp. | reverse complement strand
GTGGGCACCGCCGTGATGCACGCTGCTGTGGACGCAGGCCGTACCGTGGACGCGTTCGTGGTCCGTAAGGCGCAGAAGTCCTACGGCATGGGCCGCCAGGTGGAGGGCCCCTCGGTGGAGGGCCGCCAGGTCCTGGTCCTGGAGGACACCTCCACCACCGGCGGCTCCGCGCTGACCGCCGTCGAGGGCGTCCGGAAGGCCGGCGGCAACGTCGTGGCCGTAGCCGTGATCGTGGACCGGGACACCGGCGCCAAGGAAAAGATCGAGGCCGAAGCCGGCGTGCCCTACCTGTTCGCGTTCGGTAAGGATGAACTCGGCCTCAGCTAGGCATTTCTCCCCGCAGCGGACACATATGGACCGGGTCTGGGGCGTGATTTATCATTTCTTAAATACCCCGCCGGTACCTTGGTGCCCGTAGCCGAAGAACAGTGCCATGCCCCCATCCCAGGACAGCTCCATTACCGAGCTGATCAGTACCGTCGACCAGGTCCAGAACCTCATCCTCGACAGTGCAGACTTCGAAGAGTTCCTCAACGAACTCGCCCGCTTCTCCGCCCACCAGGTAGCGGGCGAGGGCGACGACGCGCTCTGCGGCATCACCCTGCTGCGCGACCGGAAAGCGGCCACCATCGGCTGGAGCAGCGACGACGCCCGCGAAGTGGACGAGATCCAGTACCGGCTGTCCCAGGGCCCCTGCCTGACCGCCGCGCAGGAGGAACGCGAAGTCTACGTCCCGGACCTGCTGGAGGAGGACCGCTGGGGTCCGGATTATGCCACCGCCGTTGCCTCCTACGGCCTGCGTTCGGTGCTCTCCGTTCCGTTCCACCTGCAGGGCGAGGCCCAGGCCGCCCTGAACCTGTATTCGGACGCTGCCCACAAGTTCGATGGCGAGGTCGCGGACCGGGCGCGCTACTACACCCGGCAGATTTCCCAGGCGCTGCGCCTGGCCGTCCGCTTCTCGCTGCACACCGACAGTGCCACCAACCTGCGCGCCACCCTGGAGTCGCGCACGGTGATCGACATGGCGATCGGCATTGTGATGGCCCAGAACCGGTGCAACCAGGAAAATGCCGTACGGATCCTCACCGAGGCCTCCAGCCACGGGAACGTCAAACTGCGCGACATCGCCACCTCGCTGGTGGAGTCCGTGGGCGGTTCGGCCACCCGGACGCACTATCAGGAACCCGGGCGGCAGGCAGCCGGCTAAGGCGAGGACTTGTGCCCCCCTCTATCCTGCCGATAGTCTGGGCGAGGTTGAGCCGTCGGCCAAAGATAACTTTCTTTGGAGTACCTATTGGACCAGTCCTTGAACGCTCAAGTTAAGCTCGACGTCGGTTCAGACGTCGTACGCATCGACGTTCTAGGGGCCGTCAGCCGCGATACCCGGCCGGCCCTTTTGCAGCTCATTCAGCGGATCCGCCGCTCCGGTTTCAGCTGCCACATCCGCGTTGACCTGTCCCGCTCGCCCTTCGTGGAGTCGGCGGCCCTCGCTGGCCTGCGACATGACCTGAATGCGATCGACAACAGCAGCCGCCAGCTGGACCTTGCCGGCGCCCCTCCCGTCGCCGCGGGCGTCTCGCTGGAACTGCAGCCCTCCGCGGAGGACTTGGGCCGCCTGTACCAGGCCGTTGACCTGTCCGCCGACCTTGCGGCATCGGTCAACCCGGCCCACACCCGCCCGCTGGCCCGCTATTCGTACGCCGAACTGCTGGCTGCATCGGACAGCGCATTCAGCAAGCTGGACGATCCCGCCCCGGGAGCCGCCTCCGAACTCCTCGCCCAGTACGAGGACCTCAGTTTTGAAATCTTCCGGCGCGAATTCGGCCAGGAAGGCGAAGCCGTCTGATCCTCCCCGCGCCCGGAGCACGCTGCCGGCCCGCATCCCTGTGCCGCGTCACCGGCCTCCGTGCTTCCCGCGGCGTTTTTTCCACGCGTCCGCTGTGGATACGGTAGGGGTGTGCCACGTGAGACCGATGTGAACGGAGGTGGCCCCGCTGACGCGGCGGCCGAGGTGCTCCGGCACGCCGCCGAGCTGGAGAGGTTCTCCCGGCGGAACTTCCTGATCGGGGCCGGCGCTGCCTCTGCCCTCGCCGCGGACATGCTCTTCACCCGCCGTGTGCAGGCCGAGCGGCGGGTGAACAAGATCCTCGTGGTTCCGGACGACGTCGCGGAGCGCTACTACCCGCGCGCCAGCTGGATCCTCTTCCCC
>DASSXE010000134.1:0-7860 GCA_035704125.1 Arthrobacter sp. | reverse complement strand
CCGCTGCCGTGGCCGTCGCGCTCGCAGGAGCATCCCTGGCCGTGCCCGCGCTCGCCGAAACCGGCGCGCCCCAGCCGGCCCCCAGCGCGACGTCGGCACCGGCTTCCGCCGCGCAGGCCACCGCCACGTCCCCCGCGGCGGCCGCTTCGCCGAGCCCTGCGACGACCGCGGCAACCCCCTCGCCCACCCCCGCGACGACGGCCAGCCCCGCGCCGGGAATCAGCACGGCCGGGCTTGCCGAGGCCACCCTCCGCGACCTTGGCATGACCCTTGAGGAATTCAACGCCGCCGGCGAGCTGGCCAAGCGGGCGGCGGACGCGCTCCCCTCGCTGTCCGGACTGCCCGGCTATGTTGGCATCAGTCTCAAGAACGGCACGATCGTGGTCGACGGCAAGGGCCCCGAACTCCAGGCCAGGGTGGACGGCCTCAACGCCGCTGGACCGACGGCCGCCTTCATGCTTGTGGCCCCGGCCGATCCCGCGCCGGCGCCCACCGCGGCGGACCTGATCGCCTCGAGCACAGACCAACTCTTCGCGGCCTACGTCCGGGACGTGGGCCCGGCAGGATTGCAGGCCGTGGCCTACGCGGACGGCCATTTCGTCATCCGCACCGGCGGCGTTAACGCGGCCGAAGAGACGTCCCAGACGCCCGCAGCCCCCACCACGACGACGGCCGCGGCACCGACAGCGCCAGCGTCATTGCCGGCGGCACCCGGCAAGATCTCGGCCGCGGACTTTGTCGCCCGCTACAAGAACGTGCAGCTGGAAAAGGGCGCCCCGATCACAACGGAGGCGACTGCCTCCGACTTGTTCGGCGGCCAGGGTTACGTCACGGACGTCAGCACCATCTGCTCGGCGGGTTTCAGCGCCTACGACGCGGCCGGGCTGCCGGTGATCCTGACCGCCGGCCACTGCGCCGAAGACGGTGCCAGCAAAGCCACGACTGTCGAACCGGCGGCCGCCTCGACTGCGGGCGGCGCTACCGTTCCGCTCCCCACCACGCGTGACGCGCTGGGCACGTTCGGATTCAGCCAGTTCGGCGGGCCCGGCAACACCGCCATTACCGGCACCCAGGACAACCCGGGAAACATCGGCACGGACATCGCCGTTATCAAGGGACTCGCTGCCGGCGTCGCCCTCCAGCCGGCCGCCACCAAGTGGGACAACGTGGCCAACCCCGCCCCGACGTCGGTCAAGATCATCGGGGCGATGGCACCGTTCCAGGGCCAGGCGGTCTGCCGCTCCGGCCGGACCAGCGGGTGGAAGTGCGGCACGGTTGACACGGTCGGCATCATGCTTATCCCGGGCGCTAAGAGTATCTGGCCCAGCATGGACAACGACCTCCGCGCCGTCCGGGCCTTCGACTCCGCCTCGGTGAAGTCCGCCGGCGGCGACTCCGGCGGACCCTGGATCAGCGGCAACTTCGCCGTCGGCACGCACACCGGAGCGGAAACGCAGAACGGAACCCAGCTGCGGGCCATCGCGGCCTCGCTGCAGGACGGCATGGCCCAGGTTCCCGGCGGAGTCCAGCTGCAGCTGTTCCTGAACAAACCGGAACTGACCGGGACTGCCAGCGGCGCTGTCGTCCTCCCGGGCAGCGTCATTCACGGCAAGATCGCGGCCGCCCCGGCCTCCGCCGTCGCCGCCGGTTCCAGCGTCCGCCTGACCCGCACCGGCGGGGATACCGTCGATCTCCCGGTGCAAGCCGACGGCACCTGGTCCTTCGCCATGCCGGCCACCGAGGGTAAGTTCACCTACACGGCGGTGACCGTCAACGGGTACAGCCGCTCCGACACCGCAACGTTCACCCTCGCGGCTTCCACCCTGACGGCACCAACCATCAGCACCCCCGCCGCCGGGCCCACCGCCTCAGTGCCCGCCCGGATTGAGGGGACCGGGACGCCGGGGAACACCGTCAGCATCACGGGCGCCATCACCACCTCCGCCACCGTGGCCGCCGACGGGAGCTGGAGCGTTCCGTTCGGCAGCACCCCGCTGTACGGGAAACTCGCGGTCTCGGCCACGCAAACGTCAGCCGGCCACGAGGACGGACCGGCGGCCACCGCCGTCTACCTGGTCCAGCCGCCGGTCCCGGCGCTGACCACAGCCTTTGACGGGCTCACGTTCCACCAGGGCGCCCTGCCGGCCGCCATCACCGGCACCGGCGTGGAGGGCGCCTCGGTCAGCGTTTCGATCGACGGAGTCCCGCTGGACGCCGGCCAGGGCGGCGGACCCGGCGTCGGCGGCAGGGCCGTGGCCGGCTCGCTGGCCGCCCTGGTCCTGACGGCCGGCGGACACTGGTCCGTGCCGTTCCCGGCGGGACTGGCCACCGGCCCCCACACCCTGACCGTCTCGCAGTCGGTTGACGGCATCGCCTCCGCACCGGTCGTTTCCAGCTTCTCGATCAGCGCCGCGGCGGCCGCAGCGGCCCCGCCTGCCGCGCCGGCGGCGCCCGCCGCGCTGGACCGGCCGGCCGGCGGTACCTTTCCCGCTCCGCTGCTGGCGAGCACCGGGGCCGCCGGGCTGCTGCCGGCCGCGGGGCTCGCGGCCGGAACGATCCTGCTCGGCGCGGTGCTGCTGGTGCTCGCCCGCCGCCGGAAGGCCCTGACGCCGGAAGCGCGGTGACCCGCGCCGCGGCAAGGAACGCGCGGCACACAGCAGGACTCAGCACATGACAAAGCCCGGCGGGCGGGGCCACCAGGCTCCGCGCGCCGGGCTTTGTCCTAGCCGAAGTTGGCGACGTAGCTGGGCGTGCCCACCCCGGCCGTGGTCACCGCTGCGCCGGTGTCATTGACGACGTGGTCCAGGGTTCCCGCCCCGAGGTTGACCGTCAGCAGCCCGTGTAGTTTCACACCCGGCGCGACCGGAACTTCGAAGCCGCGGGTGGCGTGGATGCTGGGGTCCACATTGGTGAAGACGTAGCTGCCGCCGCCCCAGAGCTCATGGGTCCTGACGGAATCGGCCACCTTGTAGCCGGCCCAGCCCAGGACGCCGTCGTGCTGCCAGGCGGCCTGGTTGGGCGCATCGTAGGGCAGCTCGTTCTGGAAGAAGACCGTCCTGCCACGCTCGCCGTTCCAGGTGACGTTGTACTTTTGGAAGTGCTCCACGAACAGCCCGGTAGCCGTGACGTCGTCGCCGTTGACCGTGACGCCGTTGTCAGCCGTATTGGTATCCCAGCCCACCCCGTTGCCGTGGTCCGCGCGCCAGGCCCAAATGTGGTCCAGGATCACGTTGTCGCTGTTGACCTCGAGGCTGACGGAGGCCTTGCCCGCGTGGGGGCCGCCGACGCGGAAGAACACATCGTGCAGGGCGGTCGGGTTGGCGGGGTCTCCGTGCTTGCCGGAGGCGTCCACGTGGGAGGCGTTGCCATTGGCCTTGCCGATCCGCATCAGCGCGGGCGAGTTCACGGTCCCGGCGTCGACGGTGATGCCGGCGATCTGCACGCCGGAGACGTCGGCAACCTCCAGCGGAACCGCTCCGCCGACGGCGGTGAGGGTGGTCATGCCAAGGCCGAGCACCACCGTGTCCGCGCGCTTGACGTCCAGGGTGCGGTCGATGTCATAAACCCCGGGGGTGAACAGGACATTCTTGCCCCGTGCCAGCTGGACGTTGATGTCCTTGGCCGAATCAGCGGGGGTGGCAACGAAGAAGTCGGACAGCGGGACGCTGCGTCCCGCCGTCGGGCCGTTCTCCCAGGTGGTGCCCGCAGAGTCCTTTCGCAGGGCGGGAACGAAGACGCTGTACCGGCCGGATCCGTCGACGGTCAGGTACGGCTTTTCGCGGCTGACCGGCGTGGTGGCCAGCGTGGTGTACGGCGGGTTAGGGAAGGACTGGGCCGGGGCGCCGTTGACGCCGGAGAAGACCTGGTTCCAGACGCCGTTGGACCATCCGCCGATGCTGCTGTCGCGGACGTAGTACTGCTGCTGGGATCCGTTGACCACGGTGCCGGTCTTCGAATCGGCGATGAAGCCGCCGCTGGCGTACTGCGGGCCGGCGGTGCAGTAGTCCATCAGGGAGAGGTTGCCGCCGGTGATGTTGACCCGCCGCATGGGCGAGGCCTGCGATGCTGCCCAGAAGTTGGCCGAACTGCGGCAGCCGTCGAGCCCGGTGACGTTGATGGTGAGGTTCGATACCGAGCGCCAGAAATTGTCCAGGGCGATGCAGTTATTTGCGGTGAGGCACCGGTTATAGGTGTCGACGTGCCCGTTGATGGTCACATCGGTGGGGGAGTTGCCCAGGCCCGCCACCTCGGTGGAGTAGCCGACCTGGATGATGAGGGGCTTCGCGGCGCTGCCGTAGGTGCCGGGCTTGAACAGCAGGGAGTAGCGGTTGGTTCCCATTTCGTCGTCTACCTGCTGCGCGGCGATGGCGTCGACGGCGGCCTGGATGTCGGCCACCGGCATGCTGGGATCGAAGATCCGGACATTGGGGCCGAAGGCTGACGCCGGCGCCGGGGCGGGAACCGGTGTGGCGGGGCTCGCTGGCGTGGCGCCTGCATTGGCGGGCGGGGCGACGACGGCGGGCGCGGCGGGCGGGGCGACGACGGCGGGCGCGGGGCCGGCGGCGACGGCGGCACCCGTGCCGCTGGCCAGAATGGCTGCGAGGGCAGTCACGGTGCCGACGAGCAGGCGGCCGGCCAGGCCCGACGGCCTGCGGAGTTGGGGCGGCGGGGCCGCGGGGCGATGGCGGAAGTGGGCTAGCGGCATTGCTGGTCCTGCTCTCTGTGGGGTAGTCGGGCTTCTCACGCGGAGGTGTGGGAGCGCTCCCGCGGGGAAGCGTAACACCGCCCCCACGCCCGGACAAGGCTTCCTCCTGCGCCGGATCCCGTATTCTCAACAGTGATGAGCGCACAGATCCACGGGGGACTCCGGGCCGGAGCGGCCAAGCCCACCCCCACCCTTGAAGACCTGGCGACGGCGGCCGGCGTCTCCCGGTCCACGGCCTCGCGCGCCATCAACGGAGGATCGCGCGTCAGCCCCGAGGCGAAGGCCGCGGTGGAAGCAGCGGTGGTTTCCCTTGGTTACACCCCCAACCGGGCCGCACGCAGCCTGGTGACCCGCCGGACTTCATCGATCGCCCTCGTCATCAACGAACCCGATGCCCGCGTCATGATGGACCCGTTCTTCGCCGCCGTCATCACCGGGGTGACGGAGGCGCTGCGCGAAACCGACATGCAGCTGGTCCTGCTGATGTCCCGCGCCGGCGGCGACCCCGGCAGGACGGTGCGCTACCTGCGCGGCGGCCATGTCGACGGCGCCATCATCGTCTCGCACCACAAAGCGGACGGCTGGACTGAGGAGCTCGCTGCGTCGGGGCTGCCGACCGTGTTCATCGGCAGGCCGTGGAATACCGGGCTCGGGATCCACTACGTTGACGTGGACAGCTTCGAGGGCGGCCGGCAGGCCGCCCTGCATCTGGCAGCTGCCGGGCGGACGCGGCTGGCGACTATTACCGGCCCGTTGGATATGACGGCTGCGGCGGACCGGCTGGATGGCTGGCGGGCAGGCCTCAGGGAGGCCGGCCTGGCTCCGGGACCCGTGCTGCAAGGGGACTTCACCCCGGCAGGGGGCACCGAGGCTGCCGAACGGCTGCTTGTCGAGGACGCGGGCGTGGACGGCCTGTTCGCCGCGTCGGACCTCATGGCACGCGGGGCCATCGCCGCGCTGCTGGCCGCCGGCCGCTCGGTGCCCGGCGACGTCGCCGTCGTCGGGTTCGATGACCACCTGCCGGCTCCCGGCGAGCTGGCGTTGACCACCGTGCATCAGCCCGCGGTGGAGATGGCGGCGCAGGCGGGCAGGCTCCTGCTGGCGGACATCGAGGACCCCGGCGCCGGCCGGGAGCCGCTGATCTTCCCCGCCCGGCTCGTCGTCAGGGCCAGCAGCGCGACGCAGCAGGGCTAGTCCCGCTGCCAGGTACCGCCCGGCTCAGCCCTTGCGGTCAAGCAACAGGTTGGTGATCCGCAGCGTGCACAGCCGTTCGCCGGCTGCGTTGCTGATCACCACTTCGTGGGTGGTGACGGTGCCGCCCAGATGGATCGGCGTGGCGGTGATGGTGACCAGGCCCTCCCGGGCGGACTTGTGGTGGGTGGCGGAAACGTCGACGCCGACGGCGGTCTTGCCCATCGTGCTGGCGTGGATCACCGCGGCCCAGGAGCCCACGGCCTCGCCCACGGCCAGCGATGCGCCGCCGTGCAGCAGACCGAAAGACTGCCGGTTGCCTTCCACCGGCATCGTCGCCACCACTCGCTCGACCGACTCCTCAAGGATCTTCACGCCCATCTTCTCGTCGAGTTCGCCGAGGGTAATCTTCCACAACTCGGTACCGCTTGGCTCGGACGTCATGGTGTCTCCTCTGGATGGGGCCCCGATCGGGCCGGTTGGTCCTGCCGCTACTAGTGTGCCGCAGGCCTCCGTCATGTACTGTGGACATATTACCGAACGGCCGGTCAGTAATGTTCCGGACGTGCTGATCTTGCCCCGCGTTGGAAGGACCCGTCAACGATGACCACCACTGCAACAGCCCAGGAGCCCGCCGTCGGCACCGCCGAGATCGTCCCCAGCTTCGTCCGGAACTCCTGGTGGACGCCGGACGCTGCCGCCGCCAGCGGTGCCGTCCCCGTTCTGGACGCCAGCACGGGCGAACTGCTGGCCAGGGTCAGCACCGAGGGCCTGGACCTTGCCGCCGTCGTCGACTACGGCCGCACCACCGGCCAGGCGGAACTCGGCAAGCTGACCTTCCACCAGCGCGCCCTCAAACTCAAGGAACTGGCCCAGTACCTCAACGGCCGGCGGGATGAGTTCTATGCACTCTCCGCGCAGACCGGCGCCACCAAGGTCGACTCGATGATCGACATCGACGGCGGCATCGGCGTGCTGTTCACCTTCGGTTCCAAGGGCCGGCGCGAACTGCCGAACTCCCAGGTGGTGGTCGACGGGCCGATGGAGATCCTGTCCCGGGACGGTTCGTTCGCCGGTGAGCATATCTACACCCGGATCCCCGGCGTCGCCGTGCAGATCAACGCCTTCAACTTCCCGGTCTGGGGCATGCTGGAGAAGCTCGCCCCGGCCTTCATCGCCGGTGTCCCCACCATCGTCAAGCCCGCCACCCCCACCGGCTATGTCGCCGCGGCCGTGGTGAAGGCGATCGACGAATCCGGCATCCTTCCCGAGGGCTCGTTGCAGCTGGTCTCCGGCTCCGTCCGCACCCTGTTGGACCACCTCGACTACCGTGACCTGGTCGCCTTCACGGGTTCGGCATCCACCGCGAACACGCTCAAGTCCCACCCCAACGTGGTCAAGGGCGGTATTCGGTTCACCTCGGAGACCGACTCGCTCAACGCCGCCATCCTCGGTCCGGACGCGGTCAGGGCACCCCCGAGTTCGACGCGTTCATCAAGTCGCTCGTCACCGAGATGACCGCAAAGGCCGGCCAGAAGTGCACCTCGATCCGCCGCGCGATCGTGCCCCAGGAACTGGTGTCCGACGTCGTCGCCGCCGTGGGGGAGCGGATCGCCGAACGCGTCGTCCTGGGCGACCCGCGTGCCAACGGCGTCACGATGGGCGCCCTCGCCTCGCTCGAACAGCTCGCCGACGTGCGTGCCGCCGTGCAGTCCATGCTCGACGCCGGCGGCGAACTCGCCTATGGTTCCCTCGACGCGCCGAAGGTCACCAGCGCGGACGGCAGTGTCGGCGTCGTCGACGGCGGCGCGTTCATGTCCCCTGTGCTGCTGAGCTGGGCCGACCCTGAGGCCGAGGAGGTCCACTCGCTCGAAGCCTTCGGCCCGGTCTCCTCGGTGATCGGCTACACGGACCTCGCCGACGCCGTCCGGCTCGCCGCCCGCGGCGGCGGATCCTTGGTCGCC
>DASSXE010000111.1:0-5501 GCA_035704125.1 Arthrobacter sp. | reverse complement strand
ACCCACCAAGTCGGTCATGATGGTCTGCAGCGCCTCGCAGACCATCATGACCGATCGGCGTTTAAGGTTCTCCGGCCGGGCCAGGATGTCGATCCGGCGCCGCGTGCTGATCCCTTCCAGCGGCTTCAGCACGATCGACGGATTCAGCACCGGCCGCGCGGTGTGCCGGGGCAGCAGGCCGATCACGCTGCCGGTGGCCACCAGGGCCGCCACCGTGGAGTAGTCGTTGATCCGGTGCACGATGTTCAGTTCGCGGCTGGCGACGGCGGCGACGGCGGAAAGCACGTCCGCCGGGGAGTATCCGGTGTGGCTGGTCACCCACGGTTCGCCGACGACGTCGTCCGCGGTCACCGCACGCTGGCCCGCCAGCCGGTGCCCGGCCGGCAGCGCCACGTCCAGCGGCTCGTGCGCGAGCGGGATCACCGCCACCCGCTCCGCCGGCCAGCGCGGGCTGTGGTCCATCCGGTGTGCCAGGACCAGGTCATACCGGGCCGTCAAGGCCGGGAAATCCTGCTGGGCGACATCCTCGTCGGAGAGCTGGACCCGGGGCTGGCCGGGACCGTCCAGCAGCCGGGCCAGGGGCGCGAACAGGGCCTGGCCGGCGCTGTGGAAGCCGCTGAGGGTCACCGGCGCCACCGGCGAGCCGTGGTAGGCGCCGATCGCCGTCCGAGCCTCCGCCATGGCGCTCACGACGGCGGCGCCGGCGTCTGCCAGCACCTGCCCGGCCTCGGTCAGCACCAGGTTCCGGCCCTCCTTACGGGTCAGCGGAACCTCGACCGTGCGCTGCAGCGCTGCCAGCTGCTGGGACACCGCCGACGGCGTCACCAGCAGCGTTTCGGCGACCGCCTTGACGCTGCCCAGGGCGCCGAGTTCGCGGAGCATTTCGAGCTGGTGGATTTCCATGCCCACCATCATATGGTCAAGCGAAAGCTAAATCGTCGATTGAGAAAAATTCGGTTGTGCTAATGCTTCCTGCCCGGTCTAATGAGGTGAGTTGTCCCACACCACAGATAGGCAGGCCCATGAAGGCTCTCTACAAGTCCGGCGCCCACGCGGGATTCGAACTGGTCGACCGGCCGGAGCCGGAGACCGGAGCCGGAGACGTCAAGATCCGCGTGATGACCACCGGGATCTGTGGCACCGACCTGCACATCCAGTCCTGGGACGCCTGGGCCCAGTCCATGATCAACGCGCCGCTGATCGCCGGCCACGAGTTCTACGGCGAAGTCGTCGAGACCGGCGAGGACGTGCTGGACGTCAAGGTCGGCGACCGGGTCTCCGGCGAGGGCCACATCGTCTGCGGAATCTGCCGCAACTGCCGCGCCGGCCGCAAGCAGATGTGCATCAACACCGTCAGCGTCGGGGTGCAGCGCGACGGCGCGTTCGCCGAGTACGTCGTCATCCCCGAAACCAACGTCTGGGTCCACCACGACCCCTCCGTGACCCCGGAACTGGGCGCCATCTTCGACCCGTTCGGCAACGCCGTCCACACCGCGCTGAGCTTCCCGCTGGTCGGCGAAGACGTCCTGATCACCGGCGCCGGACCCATCGGACTGATGGCGATCGCCGTCGCCCGCCACGCCGGCGCCCGCAAGATCGCCATCACCGACGTTTCCGCCCCGCGCCTGGACCTGGCCCGCCGGCTCGGCGTCGACCTCGCGATCGACGTCTCCACCACCCGGGTCAAGGACGCCCAGCGCGAACTCGGCATGCGCGAAGGCTTCGACATCGGCATGGAAATGTCCGGCCACCCCACCGCCTTGCCGGAAATGATCGAGAACATGAACCACGGCGGCCGGATCGCGATGCTGGGCCTGCCCAGCCAGTCCATCGACATCGACTGGGGCAAGGTGGTCACCCACATGCTGACCATGAAGGGCATCTACGGCCGGGAAATGTTCGAGACCTGGTATGCCATGAGCGCCATGCTCTCCTCCAACCCGGTGCTGCACGCCAACATCTCCGCCGTCGTCACCGACACGCTGCCCGCCGCCGACTGGGAGAAGGGCTTCGAGATCGCCCGGGCCGGCGTAGGCGGCAAGGTCGTCCTGGACTGGACCGGCTTCTAGGCCCGGACCCTTTTCCGGTACCGTACAACCACCCACCCCCAGCCCAGGAGCGCACCGACCATGTATTCAGCCATCAAGGACCAGCTGCAGGACGAACTCGACGCCATCCGCGACGCCGGCCTGTTCAAGACCGAGCGGCACATCGACTCCCCGCAGGCCAACCACATCAAGGCCGGCCAGCTCGGCCAGGGCAGCTCCGAGGTGCTGAACTTCTGCGCCAACAATTACCTGGGGCTGGCCGACCACCCGGAGATCATCGCCGCCGCCAAGGACGCCATGGACTCCCGCGGCTTCGGCATGGCCAGCGTCCGCTTCATCTGCGGCACCCAGGACCTGCACCTGGCCCTCGAGGAGCGGGTGTCCAAGTTCCTCGGCACCGAGGACACCATCCTGTTCTCCAGCTGCTTTGACGCCAACGGCGGGGTCTTCGAATCCCTCTTCGGCCCGGAGGACGCCGTCATCTCGGATGCGCTGAACCACGCCTCCATCATCGACGGGATCCGGCTCTGCAAGGCCCAGCGCTTCCGCTACGCCAACCAGGACATGGCCGACCTTGAGGCCCGGCTGATCGAGGCCACCACCCAGGAAAACCCGGCCCGCCGCAAGATCATCGTCACCGACGGCGTCTTCTCGATGGACGGCTTCCTGGCTCCGCTGGAGGCGATCTGCGACCTGGCCGAGAAGTACGACGCCATGGTCATGGTGGACGACTCACACGCCGTCGGCTTCATGGGCCCCACCGGTGCGGGCACCCCGGAACACGCCGGCGTCTCGGACCGGGTGGACATCTACACCGGCACCTTCGGCAAGGCCCTGGGAGGTGCGTCCGGCGGGTACGTCTCCGGCCGCCGCGAGGTCATTGCCATGCTCCGCCAGAAGGCCCGGCCGTACCTGTTCTCCAACTCGCTCGCCCCCGCCATCGTCGCGGCGACCCTGAAGGCCCTGGACCTGGTGGCCAGCTCCGCCGAACTGCGTGGCACGCTCTTTGCCAACGCCGCGCTGTTCCGCCGCCGGATGGCCGAGGAAGGCTTCGAACTGCTCGAGGGCGAACACGCGATCGTCCCGGTGATGTTCGGCGACGCCGTGATGGCGGCCAAGGTGGCCGACGCGATGCTGGCCAACGGCGTTTTCGTCACGGCCTTCAGCTTCCCGGTGGTCCCCAGGGGCGCCGCCCGGATCCGCGTCCAGCTCTCCGCCGCGCACAGCGCGGACGACGTCGAACGCTGCGTCCAGGCGTTCGTGGCCAGCCGGGAGACGGTCACCGCCAACGGCTGACCCCCGGCCCATCCGGGAAGGGTCGAAAAACCTGCTGACGGATGTCCCCGCCGGGTGCGAGGATGGGGGACATGTCAGCTCATTACGATGTTGTGATCGTCGGCGGCGGCATCGCCGGCCTGTCCCTCGCCTCCGCCCTGGCCGGCAAGTGCTCCGTGGCGCTGGTCGAAGCCGAGCAGTCGCTGGGCTACCACACCTCCGCCCGGTCGGCCCGGCAGCTCATCCCCAGCTACGGACCGCCCGTGGTGCAGGACCTGACCATGCGCACGCTGGAGCTGATCGGCACGAATGAGGGCACCCGGCCCGAACCGGTGCTCTCCCCGCGCCGGTTCATGCTGATCGGCGACGAAGACACCGTCCGGCAGCAGGCCAGCGGCTTCATGCACCGGATCAGCCACGAGGAAGCGCTGAAGCTCTGCCCCGCGCTCATCCCGGACTCCTTCACGGCGGCCGGCCTGGACTCCGGGTCCTTCGCCTGCAACGCCTCGCTGCTGCTGGAGGACCACCGGGAGCGGGCCGTCGGCGGCGGGGTGGACATCCTCACCGGTGCGAAGGTCCACTCGGCGCAGCGGCTCGGCTCCGGCTGGGAACTCGGCGCCGGCCAGGAAGCCCTGTCCGCCGCCGTCGTGGTCAACGCCGCCGGAGCGTGGGCGGACGAACTCGCCGTGCTCAGCGGCGTGGAGAAACTGGGCCTCCAGCCCTACCGGCGCACCGCGGCGATCGTCGACGTCGAACACCCGCTCCCGCAGGGCTGCCCGATGGTGGCCTCGACCGGCAGCTTCTATTTCCGCCCCGACGGCCGCCGCCAAGTGCTCATCTCGCCGTCCGAGACCGTGCCGAGCGGCCCCGAGGACGCCCGGCCCTATCCCGGCGACATTGAGGCGCTGATCACCCGGCTCAACGCCGTCACCACCCTGGGGATCGGCAACGTCAGCCGCGCCTGGACCGGGCTGCGGACCGAGGCCGCCGACGGGATCCCGGTGGTGGGGTTCGACGCCGAGGCGCCCGGCTTCTTCTGGCTGGCCGGCCAGGGCGGCTACGGGTTCCAGACCTCCTCCGGCATCGCCGAGCTCGCCGCCGGGCTGATCCTTGCCGGGCAGGGCTCCGCGGAGCCGCTCCCGGCCGACAGTCCGGCATCCCGGACAGCCGCGGCGCTTGCCGCGACCCGGATGTCGATCCGGGGCTGAAGAATGGACCCATGAGCACCCTCATCACCAACATCGGCGAACTGATGACCCAGGACACCGACCACCGGGTCCTGCACGACGCCGCGGTGGTGATCGAGGGCGAACGGATCGCCTGGCTCGGCGCGGCCGCCGATGCCCCGGCCGCGGACGACGCCGTCGACGCCGCGGGCCGTGCGCTGCTGCCCGGCTGGGTGGATTCGCACACGCACCTGATCTTCGCCGGCGACCGGACCGCCGAGTTCGAGGCGCGGATGGCGGGAGAGGAGTACAGCGCCGGCGGCATCGCC
The DNA here is from genome assembly GCA_035704125.1 of Arthrobacter sp. Taxonomy (GTDB): domain Bacteria; phylum Actinomycetota; class Actinomycetes; order Actinomycetales; family Micrococcaceae; genus Arthrobacter. The sequence goes on along the minus strand of DASSXE010000111.1, from coordinate 683 downwards.
GTGACCACCTCGGCCACCCGGTCCACCGGGGACTACGACCTCACCCGCCTGGCGCTGGGCCGCGTGGCGGAAGCGGTCTCGCAGGGCACCACGTACCTGGAAACCAAGACCGGCTACGGCCTGGACGTGGACAACGAGGCCCGCAGTGCCAGGATCGCCTCCACGGTCGCGGACGAGGTAACCTTTCTGGGCGCGCACCTGGTTCCGGCCGGACTCGACGCGGAGGAGTACACCGAGCTGGTCTGCGGTCCCATGCTGGCCGCGGTCCGGCCCTATGTGCGCTGGGCGGACGTCTTCTGCGAACGCGGCGCCTTCTCTGAGGACCAGTCCCGCCGGGTGCTGAAGGCCTGCAAGGACGCCGGGCTGGGCCTGCGGGTGCACGGCAACCAGCTGGGCGAGGGGCCCGGGGTGCGGCTGGCGGTGGAATTCGGTGCCGCCAGCGTGGACCACGTGAACTACCTCTCCCGGGCCGACGTGCAGGCCCTCGCGGACAGCTGGTCGGGCTGGGAAGCCGCGGCCGGGGCGGGGGAGCGGGGCACCGTGGCGACGTGCCTGCCGGCCTGCGACCTGTCCACCCGGCAGCCGCTGGCGCCCGGCCGGGAGCTGCTCGACGCGGGCGTGCAGCTTGCCCTGGCCTCCAACGCCAACCCCGGGACCTCTTACACCAGCTCGATGGCGTTCTG
>DASSXE010000080.1:0-2550 GCA_035704125.1 Arthrobacter sp. | reverse complement strand
CGCGGCATCGCGCTCCCCGTCGTGGGCCTGCTCCTGGCGGCAGGGGCGGCCGTCGGCCTCCTGGCCGTGACCGTCTCCGGTGTCCTGCTCGACCGGCTCGGCGCGCGCCGGGTGCTCACCGGCATCATCCTCGGCCAGGCGACCGCCCAGATACTGCTCGCCTGGGCCCACAATGCCGCAACCGCGCTCCCCGCCCTGCTCCTCTACGGCGCGACCTGGGCACCGATGTTCCCAGCCATCGCAACCGCGATCGCCGGGCTGACCCCGGATCCGGCCGCCCAGCAGCGCGTGTTCGCCATCAACTTCACCGCGCAGAACGCCGCGATCGGGATCGGCACGGTACTCGGAGCCGCCGTCGCGAACGTGCATCATCCCGGGTCTTTCCAGGCCCTGTTCCTGGCCAACGCCGTATCGTGCCTGATCTTCGCCGTGGTGCTGACCTTCCTGCCCGCTCTGCGCACCGCGCCCGCAAGGAAAGAGCCGCGAGCCGGCTACCGGGACGTGCTTGCCCGCCCTGGCCTGCGGCTGGTCCTGGTGGCATCGCTCATCGTTGCCTTCACCGCGTACCCGGCGTTTGACTCTGGCCTTCCGGCCTACGCGTCAGTCGAAGCGCACGTGTCGGCGCGTGTCGTAGCCTTGTCGCTCACCGTCAACACCGCCCTCATCGTGCTCGCCCAGCTGTTCGTGCTGCGCCGCGTCCGCCGCGCCCGGCGAAGCAGCGCGCTTGCCATCAGCGGGCTGATCCTCGCCACCTCCTGGGCGATGTTCGGCCTCGCCGCGCTGCCGGTCGCGGCCACCGGGCGAATTGCTTTCGTGTTCGGCTTCACTGCGCTGTTCGGGCTCGGCGAGACCGTGCTGGCACCCACTGTGAGCCCGCTTGTCAATCGCCTGACCGACGACAGGCTCCGCGGGCGGGCCAACTCACTCGCCGCCCTCTCCCAGTCCCTGGCGTTCATCATCTGCCCGGCACTTGCGACGGGCCTTATCGCTGCCGGTGCAGCCGCAGTCTGGATTGGCCTGCTGTGTGCCGGCTGCCTCGCCACCGTCGCCGTCGGAGCCCGGCTTCGCCGCGCGCTGACCTCAGACCAGGACCATGTGACCGAAGCGCCCGCGACCCGGCCTGAGCCGGTGGCAGGCCGCCGTCGCGCAGCGCGGTCCGGGACGCGTGGCTGACCGGGCTGCTGGCCCCGGTGTTCGAGCCCAGATCGGATGGCAGGCTCCTGCCGGAGTCGCTGTAGGGGACCGCGAAGATCTGGGGGTGGCCGCAGATCGCGGGGGGCGCTCCATCGTTCAAGGCGGTTCCTGCGTCTGTGGGTAGCGTCTGGGAGTGTGACCGGAAGCGAGCTAGGAGGGGCAGGGATGCTGATGGAGTTCGACGGCCTTTCCACGCCACTGGTGGCCGATGCCTGCGTCCGCGCGGGAGTGCCGCTACGGGTCGCGCCGCCGGGGATCGGCGCGGTCATCCCTGGACAGCGGATCGCCGGACGGGCACTGCCGGCCCGCCACTACGGGAGCGTTGACGTGTTCCTTGAAGCGTTCAGCGGCGCCGCCCATGGCGACGTCCTGGTCATCGACAACGGCGGGCGGGAAGATGAGGCGTGCATCGGCGATCTGGTCGTGCTGGAGGCACAAGCGGCAGGGGTCGGCGCGGTGATGGTGTGGGGACTGCACCGCGATACGGCGGAACTGACCCAGATCGCCCTGCCGGTATTCAGCTACGGCCGCTGCCCGGCCGGCCCTGTTCGCCTCGATGAGCAGGAACCATCCGCGCTGGCCAGCGCACGGTTCGGGGCATGCCTGGTCACCCGCGACGACATCGTATTCGGCGACGACGACGGCGTGGTGTTCGTCGCGGCCAGCCAGGCTGGGGAGGTCCTGGCCGCAGCCCGGCATATCGGCGAGGTCGAGCGTGATCAGGCCCGTAAGATCCAGGCGGGTCAGACCCTGCGCCAGCAGACAGCCTTCAGTGAATACCTGGCGCGGCGGGCAGCCGAACCGTCCTACACCTTCCGGCGGCACCTGCGGCGGATCGGCGGTGCCATCGAGGAGTAGGCGGCCATGACGGCCAGCCGCCACCGGCGACTCGCCCGGGCTGGTGGTCACCCACCACGTCGCGCGCCGGTCAGCAAATGCGCGCCGCGCGTGAACGCGCGCTTCTGCCGCAGTGAGACTCACACCGAGCGCCGAACTGGATGTTCTGCGAGTCCAAGCACTATCGGCCCAAACGCGCGTAATAACCAAATGACGCGGCCGATCACTGCGGCAACCAAGTCTCGATGGAATATGCCAAACAATGCATGAATATGTGTGTGGACAACACGCGCTATTCGGCAAGAGCATCCGCCCAAGAGCGCGCACCGTCTGCGGCATAGACAGAGCATTCTCCCTACGCCGGGTCGGTTAGCCCATTCGGTCAGTTAGCTGTGGCGCGGCCGCGTGAGCACCTCGTGCACGAGCGCGCAGAGGTCATCGGTAGCGGTTTAGACCGCGAGTTGGGCATGCGCCGGCTCGCGTTCGGCGACAGCCTCTGCTTCCGAGCGACGCGCGTCC
>DASSXE010000513.1:0-6266 GCA_035704125.1 Arthrobacter sp. | reverse complement strand
ACGGGCGGATTGGTAGTGGAGGAGCTGCCGCCGCAGGCGCTCAGGCTCAGGGCCAGAGCTGCGGATGCGGCAACCAGAAGGGATTTCCTTCGGGTCAAAAATGCCATCATGACATTCCTTTCATTGGACGGCCGCCTCACGGCGGCCCGGGTGCGAACTCTGCGGATGTTCGGTGGTGGTCTGGCGAAGCGGAAGGGTCAGTGCGTCAGCAGCTTGGACAGGAAGTCCTTGGCGCGGCTGCTCTTCGGGTTGGTGAAGAACTCCTCCGGCGTCTCGTCTTCGACGATCTGCCCGTCCGCCATGAAGACCACCCGGTCCGCAGCCTTGCGGGCGAAGCCCATCTCGTGGGTTACCACGATCATGGTCATGCCTTCTTTTGCCAGCTGGACCATGACATCGAGGACCTCGTTGATCATTTCGGGGTCCAGCGCGGAGGTTGGCTCATCGAAAAGCATGACCTTCGGCTTCATGGCCAGGGCACGCGCAATGGCGACGCGCTGCTGCTGGCCACCGGAGAGCTGGGCCGGAAGCTTGGGTGCCTGCTGCCCGACGCCGACGCGCTCCAGCAGCGCCATGGCGTCCTTTTCGGCCTCGGCCTTGGACACTCCCTTGACCTTAATCGGGCCAAGGGTGACGTTTTCCAGGATCGTCTTGTGTGCGAACAGGTTGAACGACTGGAAAACCATCCCGACGTCGGCCCGGAGCCTGGCCAGCGCCTTGCCCTCGGCCGGGAGCTCTTTGCCGTCGATGGTGATGACGCCGTCGTCGATCGTTTCCAGCCGGTTGATGGCGCGGCAGAGAGTTGACTTGCCGGAGCCCGAGGGGCCGATGACAACAACGACCTCTCCCTTGCGGACGTTCAAATTGATGTCCTTGAGGACATGCAACTGGCCGTAATGCTTGTTCACGGCATTCAGCGAGACGAGGGCATCGCCGGGTACTTGAGTAGTCATAAGAAGAATCTAGCGAACATTAGCGGACTATGACGCCAATCACTGGGAGTTGGTCCACATCGTGACACAAGAGATATCCGTCCCACGGCGGCCGCCCAACCGGGACCGGGGAGCCGCCGGACCGGCGCTGATCCCGGTGCTGATCCTGGGGCTTCGAACCGCGGCGCCGGGCTGAAGAGGCGGGCGGGGGATCCGCGCTAGCCTAAGGGGCATGAGTACCGAACCGCAGCCCACGCCAGAGCAGAACGACCCCGCCAGCGGTGCCACCGGGCGGCGGGATGCCCTGCCGGCCAACGGTATCCGGCACAAGGGGCCCCTGGAACTGCGCCGCAGGGCCGCGAAGGTCACCATGTCGGACCAGACGCTGCTGGACACCAAGGGGCCGGGCCAGTTCGTTCACACCGACCCCTGGCGCGTCCTGCGGATCCAGAGCGAGTTCGTCGAAGGATTCGGCGCCCTCGCGGACCTGGGCCCGGCGGTCAGTGTGTTTGGCTCCGCCCGCACCCTGCCGGGCAGCGTCAACTACGAACTCGGCGTCGACGTCGGACGGAAACTGGCCGAGGCAGGCCTCGCCGTCATCACCGGCGGCGGCCCGGGATCGATGGAGGCCGCCAACAAGGGCGCGGTCCAGGGCAACGGCGTCTCGGTGGGGCTCGGCATCGAGCTGCCGTTCGAGCAGGGCCTGAACCAGTGGGTGGACCTGGGCATCAACTTCCGGTACTTCTTTGCCCGCAAGACCATGTTCGTGAAGTATGCCCAGGGCTTCATCGTGCTTCCCGGCGGGCTGGGCACCCTCGATGAGCTGTTCGAGGCGATGGTCCTGGTCCAGACCCGGAAGGTGACCTCCTTCCCGATCGTGCTGATCGGCACCGCCTTCTGGAGCCCGATGCTGGAGTGGATCCAGACCACGCTGGTCACCGAAGGCATGATGGCCGAGGAGGACCTCGACCTTGTCCAGGTGGTGGACGATCCGGCGCTCGCGGTGGAACTCATCGTCGAGGGGGCTGCGAGGCACCGGAACCCGAGCGGCAACAACCCCGGCGCGGCTCCCGGCGCGGGGACCGGCCCGCAGGCCTGACCCGCCGCACCCGGCCTTCTCTGGCACGATGGAGCTGTGAGTTTCTTCCTGGTCTTCGTGGCGGTCGTGCTGGCCGCCGTCGCCATCTTCCTCGGTACCGACCTGGTGCCGCGGCTTTTCCGCCGCGGCCGCGGGATCGGCCGGCCCATCGACGACGGCTTTGATGAGCCGGTGGCGTCGCTTCCGCCCGTGCTGTTGCCGGCGGAGGCCGACGCGGCGGACATCGACCGGATCCGGTTCGCCGTCGGCGTCCGCGGCTACCGGATGGACCAGGTGGACCAGGTCCTGGACGAACTGCGGGAGCAGATCACCCGGAAGGACCGAGAGCTGGCGGACCTGCGCGCCGGGCTCGGACACGGGCCCGGCCCCGCACCCAGCGACGCCCCGGATCCGGCTCCATGAGGGAAGCGGGCGCCAGGACCGAACCCGGACAAGGGGTCGACGCCGGGCCAGGGAGCCTGGACAGCGCGCTTTGGCTCCGGGTCGCAGCCGCCGGCAACCGCACGGCGCACTGGCCGTGGTGGCTGCAGATCTCCGCGCTGTACGTCGCCGCCCGCCTGCTCAGTGCGCTCATCTTCATGGCCGCGGCCCTGCAGCAGGGCGTCAATCCGTGGTTCCCGCCGAAACCCGATTACTGGAACTTCATCAACATCTGGGACGCCCGCTGGTACGGCGAGGCGCTCCGCAACGGCTACCCGTCGGTGCTGCCGCTTGACGACGCCGGCAACGTCAAGGAAAACGCGTGGGCCTTCTACCCGCTGTTTCCCGTGCTGGGCCGGATCCTCAGCGGACTGACCGGCGCCGCACCGGCCGCCTCGCTGAGCCTCATCGCCATGCTCGCCGGGTTGGGTGCGGCGCTGGTGGTCTACCGGCTGTTCCGTTTCAAGGCCACGCACCGCACGGCGCTGTGGGGATCGGTGTTCGTGGCGACCTTCCCGGTGGCTCCCATCCTGCAGGTGCCGTACGCGGAGTCGCTGAACCTCCTGTTGCTTGCCGCGGCACTGCTGCTGGTGCTGCAGCGGCGCTATCTGTGGGCCATGCCGGTGGTGGTGCTGATGGATCTGTCCCGGCCCACCGGCGTGCCGTTTGCCGCGATGGTCGGCCTGCTCTTCCTCTACCGCCTCTACCCCTCGTTCGAGCGGGTGCTCCGGACCCGCATCGAGCTGCGGAACCGGCCGGAAGCAGCGCAGTCCCTTCGGCCGGAACACACCCGCGCCGAGCTCTGGTCCCTGGCCGGACTGACGGCCGTCGCCGGTCTGGGCGCCTTGGCGTGGCCCGCGATCGCCTGGGCGGTCACCGGGGACCTCCAGGCCTACACCAGGACAGAAACGGTGTGGCGCGGGCATGACCTGGTGCCGTTCAAACCCTGGTTCGACACCGGCATCCAGCTCTTCGGCCCGGTCCTGGGCCCGCTAGCCCCGTTTGTTTTCGTGGCGGCGTTCGCGCTGCTGATGATCTCGAAGCCCGTCGTCGCGCTCGGGGCCGAGCTGCGGCTCTGGTGCGTTTGTTACGTGGGGTACCTGTTGGTGTTCCTGCACCCCCAAACCAGCACCTTCCGGATGCTCCTGCCGCTGTTCCCGCTGGCCCTCAGCGCCGCCTGGCTCTCGCGCTCCCGGGCCTACCGCGGAACCGTTGTTATCATGTTTTTGCTCCTGCAGATGGTGTGGATTGTCTGGCTCTGGGCCTGGGCGCAACTGCCCGGCGGAGGGGACTATCCGCCCTGATCAGGGCCCTGCCGGCGGGTGCCGGCCACGGCATTCGCGGGCCGCCGTGAATGTCCATCGATTAGCTACACTCACGTAATTACGCGATAATGGACCATAAGCTACGGAAAACTAAGTGTTGAGCCCTGGCGTCCGCCACCGCGGCCGCCGGGCAGCTTGTTGGACCAAGCGGACACAGCCCGGCCGGGCTGGAAAGTCACGGGACTACTGGAGGGGATATTCCTCATGGCTGCTATGAAACCACGCACCGGCGACGGACCGATGGAAGTGACCAAAGAGGGTCGCAGCCTGATCATGCGGGTGCCGCTCGAGGGTGGAGGCCGGCTCGTCGTCGAGCTCAACGCCGCGGAAGCATCCAACCTCAAGGAATGCCTGGTCGGCGTCACCGAGTAGGTTGATGTGAAATACAGAAGGGACCGGTTGCCACTGGCAGCCGGTCCCTTCTGTGCAGGCGGGCTACTTCTTGACGGCCACCAGCAGTCCGTCGCCGGTGGGAAGCATGGCGGAGGCAAGCCGTTCGTCGTCGCGGATCGCCTTGCCCACCTGGCGCAGCACCACGGTGGTTGCCTCGCGGGCGGCCGGGTTGGACACGCGGTCCTTGTCCAGGGCGTCGTTGACGATCAGCAGCCCGCCGGACTTCAACAGCCGGATGGCCTGCTCCACGTAGCGCGGGTAGTTGGGCTTGTCCGCATCGATGAACACCAGGTCGTAGGCTCCGTCGGTCAGCCGCGGCAGCACGTCTCCGGCGCGGCCGGAGATCGTCCGGGTGCGGTTGGCCGGGCTGCCGGCCTCCTGAAAGGACTCACGCGCTGCCCGGAGATGTTCGACGTCGACGTCGATGGTGGTCAGAACCGCCTGCGGGCCGAGGCCGCGAAGGATGCACACGCCCGACACGCCCGCGCCGGTGCCGATTTCGACGGCGGTCTGCGCCTTGGAAGCGGCGGCCAGGACGGTCAGCACAGCGCCGACTCCCGGACCGACGGGCGTGACGCCCAGCTGGAAGGACCGTTCGCGCGCGTGCAGCAAGACCTCGTCCTCGGCAGGCAGATCTTCTGCGTAGGACCAGCTTGTGGACTTATCGGCGCTCATGGGTATCGCTTTCCGGGCAGGAGGGGAGTGGTCACTACAGCGTACTGGGTCAGGGACGCCGTTCCGGTGCGGCGTTCCGCCGTTGGCTGAAGACGCTGCCGGGTCAGGAATTTCCCAGCATATTTTGAAATGATGGACATCCGCTCATCCCCACGGTGACCGGCGTCGAATCAGTGGTGCGGGAACCTGCAGCAGCAGGTCCCACTTAGACGTAAACACCATCCGCGAGGGGAGTGGACAATGTCGGTTCTGGCAAATGTCCCGGCTACTGAGGAATCCCGGCCCACGGCAGAAGCCGAGTGGGTCCGGCCGACGTGGGAGGAAGTGGTCACGAACCACTCCGCCAAGGTGTACCGCCTGGCGTACCGGCTGACGGGCAATAAGTTCGACGCCGAGGATCTGACGCAGGAAGTTTTCGTCCGGGTCTTCCGTTCGCTGGAGAACTTCAAGCCCGGCACCCTGGACGGCTGGCTGCACCGGATCACCACCAACCTTTTCCTGGACCAGGCCCGGCGCAAGAGCCGGATCCGCTTCGACGCGCTGGCGGAGGACGCCGAATCCCGCATCCCCGGCCGGGAACCCGGGCCGGAGCAGAGCTTCGAGTTCAACAACCTGGACCTGGACGTCCAGGCCGCGCTGGAGGAACTGCCGCCGGACTTCCGGGCCGCCGTCGTACTCTGCGACCTCGAAGGCCTCTCCTACGATGAGGTCGCCGCCGCGCTGGACGTCAAGCTGGGCACGGTGCGCTCCCGCATCCACCGCGGACGGACGCTGCTCCGGGAGAAACTGGCCCACCGCGATCCCCGGCCGCAGCCGGCCCTGAAGCCGCGGCTCAAGATGCCGCGCATCGCCGGCCTGCTCTGACCCGGGCGATGCCACAGCTGAAAGTCTTCCTGGGCGGCCTGTTGTGCAGGTTCCTCGCCCGCCAGGCACAGCGTGACCGACGCGCCGCCGCCCTGCCCGCCGGAAAAGCGGAGGAACGGCGGCAAAAGCACCTGCAGCGCTGCGCGTCCTGCCGCGTCCGGCAACAGCGCGAGCGGCAATATCTTCAGCGGCTCCGTAGCGCCGCCGTACCGGCCGCCAGCGATGACCTGACGGCCCGCCTCCTGGCCCGCACCGGAGAGCTGGCCGCCACCCGCGAAGACCCGGCGGCCGGAGCTCTGGCCGCACCCCCCGTCCGGAATGCGCCGCTCGGGGAAAGTTACGGCCGGCCGCAGCCGGCCCGGCGGAGGCCGGTGCGTTTTGCCGCCGCCGTAACCGGGGGAGTGGCCGCCGCCACCTGCCTGACCGCGGGAACGGCGTACCTCATGGGCGCCGATCCCCGTCCGGCCGCCGACGGCGCCGCGCCGTCATTCAGCGACTCCCTGACCGAACCGGTGTCCGGCCCGGTCCTGTCCGCACAGGGTGCGTCCGTGCCAGGCT
>DASSXE010000506.1:0-4772 GCA_035704125.1 Arthrobacter sp. | reverse complement strand
GCCCTGGCCGACCCGGACGTTCCCGCGTGGTGGCGGCGGCTCGGCCTGCCCGGCCTGATCGACATCCACACCCACTTCCTGCCCGGGCGGATGCTGCGGCGGGTCTGGGCGCACTTCGACGAGGCCGGTCCGCTGGTGGGGCGCCCGTGGCCGATCACGTACCGCACCGACCAGGACACCAGGCTGGCCACGCTCCGTGAACTGGGCGTCCGGCGTTTCACCGCACTGACCTACGCGCACCGGCCGGGAATGGCCGCGGACCTGACCGATTTCGCGCTGGACCTCGCCGCCGCCGAGCCGGACTGCGTTCCCAGTGCAACCTTCTTCCCCGAGGACGGAGTGCTGGACCAGGTCGCGTCAGCCCTCGGCCGGGGCGCCCGGGTCTTCAAAATCCACGCCCAGGTGGGTGGCTTCGATCTGCGCGAACCCGCCCTGGACCCCGTGTGGGGACTGCTCGCCGAGGCAGGAGTGCCCGTCGTGGTGCACGTGGGGTCCGGCCCCGTGCCCCGGGCGGGGTTTACCGGACCGGACAAACTGGAGGGAGTGCTGCGCCGCCACCCGTCACTGACTGCCGTCGTCGCCCACCTGGGCGCCCCGGAGTATGCGGAGTTCCTGGCCCTGGCCGAACGGTTTCCGCGCGTCCATCTGGACACCACGATGGCCTTCACCGACTTCTTCGAAGCGGTGGCGCCGTTTCCCGCGGACCTGCTGCCCCGGCTGGCGGACCTGGGAGACCGCATTGTGCTGGGCAGCGACTTTCCGAACATCCCGTATCCGTACGCCCACCAGCTTGAGGCCCTCGAACGGCTGCGGGACAGGGAGCCGAGGCTCGACGACGGCTGGCTGCGGGCGGTGTGCTGGACCAACGGCGCGCGGCTGACCGGCGACTGACCCTCCCACAGGTTCCGGAGGCGGGGTGGTTCCCTTATCGGCCCCGACGCTGAAAGATGGAGCCCATGAGCAAAACCTATGAAGCGTCCCGCCCCGTCGAGTCCGACAACGCCGACGCCGTCACGTCCGCCGTCCGCGACGCCACCCACGAACTCCGCGACGAGCTGCAACGGAACGGCATCGAGGTCAGCTTCCAGGACCTTGCCCTGCTGGGCCATTCGGAGTCGTGGGACAACGAGGGCAAACGCTGGGTGCACGTCGCCTGGGACGGCGCCGAGGCCGGGTAGCCGCACCACGCGTGTCAGTACACGAAAGCCTGTAATATTGCGCGCATGCAGACCCTCTCCAGCACCGGCGTCCTCGCCCGGTTCGGCAAGGCGCTCGCCGACCCCACGCGGTCCTCGATCCTGCTCCGGCTCAAGGACGGCCCGGCCTTTCCCGGGGAACTGGCGGACTCGATCGGCGTGAGCCGGCAGATGCTGTCCAACCACCTTGCCTGCCTGCGCGACTGCGGCCTCGTCGTCGCCGAACCGGCCGGACGCAAGATGCGGTATGAGCTCTCGGATGCCAAGCTGGCCCACGCCCTCGGCGACCTGCTGGCGGTCATCCTGACGGTCGAGCCCATCTGCGGCTGCCCCGACGCGGACTGCACCCCATGAGCGGGCACGACCACTCGCACGCCGTCGACCCGGCCGCCAACCGGACCCGGCTGATCCTGGTCTTCGGTATCACGGTCCTGGTCATGGCGGCGGAGATCACCGGCACGGTGCTCTCCGGCAGCCTGGCCCTGCTGGCCGACGCCGGCCACATGTTCACGGATGCGGCCGGGCTGCTGATCGCCCTGATCGCGGCCTCGCTGGCCCTGCGGCCGGCCACGATGCAACGGACCTGGGGGTTTAAGCGCGCCGAAATCCTGGCCGCCGCCCTGCAGGCCGGGTTGTTGCTGATTGTCGGCGCCTTCGTGATCTACGAGGGCATCCGCCGGCTCGTGGATCCACCCGAGGTCGGTTCATCGCTGATGCTCTGGTTCGGCGTCATCGGCCTGGCCGGAAACGCCGTCGGCCTGGCCGTCCTCGCGGCCGGCCGGAAGCACAACTTCAACATGCGGGCCGCCTTCCTGGAAGTACTCAACGACGCACTGGGTTCCGTCGCGGTCATCGTCGCCGCGCTGGTCATCGCCTGGACCGGCTGGACCCGGGCCGATGCCCTGGTGTCCCTGCTGATCGGCGCGCTGATCATCCCCCGCACCCTGCGGCTGCTGATGGAAACCGTGCACGTCCTGCTCGAGAGCACCCCGAAGGGGCTGGACCTCAGCCAGGTCCGGAGGCACATCCTGGCCCTGCCGCACGTGATCGACGTCCATGACCTGCACGCCTCCCTGGTGGGATCCGGCACGCCGGTGATCACCGGCCACGTCACCCTCGAGGACCAGTGCCTCACCGACGGCCACGCCGCCACCATCCTGGCCGAGCTGCAGCAGTGCGTCGCCGAACACTTCGACATTTCGGTGGAACACTCCACCTTCCAGCTCGAACCGGCAGCCCACCGCGACCAGGAGCACCTGCCCCACTAGGCGGGACCCGCCGTCCGCGGTGCCCTCCGCACCGAGCCCGCCTACATCCGGCTCTTCACCTTGGCCGTCGCCGGGGCGCTCCACGGGTCCTCGGGCCAGGGATGCTTGGGGTAGCGTCCCCGCATCTCCGCCCGGACCTGCGCGTACGGCCCGGACCAGAACGAGGCCAGGTCATCGGTCACCGCCAGCGGCCGGCGGGCCGGAGACAGCAGGTGGAACAGCACCGGCACGCGGCCGTCCACCAGGCGCGGCGTCCGGTCCCAGCCGAAGCACTCCTGCAGCTTGACCGCGACCACCGGGCGGCCGCCGTCCTCGTCAACGCCCGGGTAGTCGATGCGGACCCTGGAGCCGCTGGGCACCGCCAGGGTTTCCGGCGCCAGCTCGGCGAGCCGGCCGGCCGCGGGCCAGGGCAGGAGCCGGCGCAACGGCTCGGCCAGGTCGATGCCCGCGGTTCTGCCGCCCGCCGCCAGGGCAGCCAGCTCCGGGGCGAGCCATTCCTCCAGCCGGGCCAGCAGCTCGGGCTCCGAAACGTCCGGCCAGGGCTCCCCCAGTTCGCGGTGCAGCAGCGCCAGCCGCCGGCGCAGCGCCTCGGCCGGCGGCGACCAGCCGATGATTCCCAGACCCGATTGCGCTAGGCTGCGGCCCACGGCGGCCCTGCCTTCCTCCGGCGACGGCCGCACCGGCGTCGAGGACAGCACGATCGCCCCCAGCCGGCGCTCCCGGCGGGCCGTGACACGGCCGCCGTCGCCGAACTCAGCCGCCACGGTCTCGCTGAGCAGCTGCCCGGCGGCGGCCTCCGCATCCTCGAGGGTCAGCGGCGCCGCCGCCCTGATCACGGCGCCGGTTCCCGCGGCGGCGGCACCGGCGGCCCGGGTCACCTCGGCCACGGCCAGCCACTCCTGGCCGGCGAGGCCGCTGCCGCCCGGGAGCGCAGCCCGGGTACCGGAGGACAGCAGGTAGCGGTCCCCGGGGCCCGGAACCCTGCGGCCGATCCGGTCGGGGAAGGCCAGGGCGACGACGTAGCCCGCACCCCCGAGCCCGTCCCCGGCCGCACCGGCCCTGCTCCGGCCGGCAGCACCGGTGAGTCCGTCCGCCGGTCCGCGCGCGATAGCCTCCATCCGCCGCACGTCCTGGGCCCAGCGGCGCGAGCCGGGGTCCCTGCCGGACCGCAGCGCCGCCAGGAGCCCGGGAAGGTCCGCACCGGGTGCGCGCTGGCCGCCGGCGACGACGGCGACCGCCTCGGCCGCGGCGCGCGCGCCCACCGTGGCGGCCCCCTGCAGCAGGGCCCGAGCCAGCCTGGGGTCGGCGGGAACCCGGGCCAGCGTGACGCCCAGGTCGGTGGCCAGGCCGCCCGCGCCGATGGCGCCGAGCTCGCGCAGGACCTCGACCGCGTCGTCCATCGCCGCGGCCGGCGGCGCATCCGGCAGGGCCAGCCCACGGCCGCCCGGGGACCCCCAGCAGGCGAGGACCAGCGCGGCGCCGGTGAGATCGGCGACGGCGATCTCCGGCGTGGGGTGCGCCGGGGCGGCGCCGTAGCCGCGCTGGTCGTAGCAGCGGACCACGCGTCCGGGTCCCAGGCGTGCGGCGCGGCCGGCGCGCTGGTCCGCAGAGGCCCGCGAGCAGGAGACGGTAACCAGTCCGGTCATTCCGCGGCCGGCGTCCCGCCGCGGCTCCCGGGCCAGCCCGGAATCGATCACCAGCCGGACGCCGGGAACGGTCAGGGAGGATTCGGCCAGCGCCGTGGCGACGATGATCCGGGGCGGCTCTCCGGGGCCGCGGCCGGTGACCGCGCGGTCCTGGACCGCCGGCTCCGCCTGGCCGTGCAACTCCAGCACCTCCGCCGTCGTCCGTCCACGCAGCCTTGCAGCGACGTGCGCGACCTCCCTGGCGCCGGGCACGAAGACGAGGGCGTCAAGGTCCTCCCCGGCGGCCTGGGCGGCGGAGTGGGCCTCCGCCGCCGTGTCTGCCACATGGTCCAGGAAGCCGCGCGTCACTCCCCGGGCGTCCAGCCGCGGACCCGGCGACGGCACCCACTGGATCTCCAACGGGTACAGGGCGCTCGGGCAGCCGACGACGGGGGCTGGGCCGCCCGGCCCGCCCTCCCCGGTATCGCCCGGATCCTGCCCCAGCAGCTCAGCGAAACGGCGGGCGTCCAGGGTCGCCGACATCGCGACCACGGTGAGGTCCCCGCGCAGCTGGCGGACCTCCGCCAGCATCCCCAGCAGCAGGTCGGTCTCCAGGCCACGTTCGTGCACCTCGTCCAGCACGACGGCGGCGGTGCCCTCGAGCCCGGGATCGGCGAGCAGGC
>DASSXE010000473.1:0-3429 GCA_035704125.1 Arthrobacter sp. | reverse complement strand
GAACATCATTCTGCGGGGCGGCAACGCCTGGCGGGGCGGCACCGCCGTCGACGTCGTCAGCCGAGACGCCCTCGTCTCCCGAGACGCCGCCGTCGACGTCGAACCTCACCAAGGTGATGTGCAGCGGCCACTCGTCGCGGGCAAACTCCATACCCTCGCTCACGGGTTCGACGAAGGCGACCACGACTAAGTTCCGCATGGGCCCAGTCTGCCACTGCCCGCCGACACCGGCGCGCGGTGAGTGCGCGCGCCGGTGGTGCTCAGGCGGCAGGCTTGGGCAGAGCGTGCTTAGACGGTGCGGACCACGTCGTCGTAGGCGAACTTGGGCTTCGGGGCGCCCCAGGCATTTTCGGCGGGGTGGCCGATGTTGACCACCATGAAGCTCTTCTGGCTGCCGTCCGGGAAGAATGCGGCGTCGATCGTGCCGAAGTCCGCACCGGTCATCGGCCCCGCCGAGAATCCCAGCGAACGGACGGCCAGGATGAAGTAGCCGGCCTGGAGGTGGGCGTTGTTGTTGCCGGTGGCCGCGGCGAGGTCCGGAGCGGCGTCGTACATTGCTTTGGGCGCGTTGTACCCGGGAAGGAAGGTGTCCCAGTGTTCGTGCCAGGCCGTGTCGGTGCTGAGGACGGCGACCAGCGGCGCGGAAGCCGTCTTGGCGCGGTTGCCGGCGGACAGGGCATCCACAAGCGTGGCGCGGGCTTCGTCGGACCGAACGTAGGTGACGCGCATCGGCTGGGAGTTGAAGGCGGTGGGGCCGTATTTGGTCAACTCGTAGATGGCGCGGGCCTGATCCTCCGTGACTTCCCCGGTGAAGGCGTTTGCCGTGCGTGCCTGGGCAAAGATGGCGTCCACGGCTGCGGCGTCGATTACTGCTTCTTCATGGGCGATCGTCATGCGGGTCTCTTTCCCTGGTTTCCCCCGGTGGGGCGCTTTCGCTGTCCTTCGTTAAAACCTAGGATCGTGGCGGCAGCTTCCCATCCGGACAGGTGACATCAGCCACAGCGGCTGACCCCTGCTCTGCGGCCAGTCCGAACATCCTGGCGCTGTCCTTCCGGTATCTGTCCGCATGGTTCCGCAGTTCCGCCCGGCCCGCCTCGGCCGCCCGGCGGTCGGAGTAGTCCGCGAGTTCCAGCAGCCGGTGGCCAAGGCTTTCGAAGATGTCCGCGTGCGCGAAAGGCTGACCGTAGGCGGCAATGATGCCATCGAGGCGGGCGCGTTTCTCCTCCTCCGGAGGTTCGCCGGGGCCGGTTCCCTCGATCAGCGGGACCAGCTGATAGGCGAGGTAGGCGACGTCCCAGATCCGCGGGCCGGGCGAGGCCGCATCGAAGTCGATAGCGCCGGCCAACCGCCCATCCTGGAAGACCATGTTGTACGGGGCAAAATCGTTGTGGCAGACCACCTCCACCGGCTCGTGGCTGGCCAGCTGCCAGGTCTGATCGGCACTCGCCAGGTGGGCAGCGGCGTCGTGGATCTGCCGCAGCAACCGGGACGCATCCCGCAGGACGGCTTCGTGCCAGATCCACGCCGGAAGCGGATATTGCACGACGTCGCCGGACACGAACGTGAGCATCTCCCGGCCCCGTTCATCCAGCCCCAGCGCGACCGGAACACCCTTGACTCCGCCGTCGTGGAGGGCGGCGAGCAACCCGTGGACGGCCGGCGTCCAAGGCCCGGAGTTCCTCCGGACGGTATCGCCTACCCGCACCACGACGCTGGAATTGCCACCGGCCAGAACCTCTTCATGTGCCATTGAATAAAACCTAGCCGACCGGGGCCGGTGCCGGCTCCCCTGACCGGGCGGCCTCCAGGTGATCCGGGAACGCCGTCCAGCGCCGCAGCGGGGATGCGATGACGGGCAGCACGGACAATGCCGCGATGAGCGCCGCGCTCCAAAGGACCGTAATTTCTCCGGCGTACTCCGCAAGGCAGCCGCCGGCGAGGCTCGCCACCGGCATGATTCCCAGCGTGACGAGGCGGTAGGTGGACATCGCCCGGCCCATGAGTTCCGCGGGAACAAGCCGCGGCACGATGCCGGCCCCGGCGAGCCCGGTCAGCACGACGAAAAAGGACCAGCCGAACCCGGAAAGCCCGACCCACACGATAGATTCCAAGCCCAGGACCGGGGCGGCAGGGGTCAGGAGCAGGCTCGCGGCAGCCGCCAACCCTGCCACGATCTTCGTCCTCCCGATGCCATACCGGGGGGTTAACTTCGGTGCCAGCAGGGCCGCGGAAAGGCCACCGATCGCGGACACGGCGCCCAGGGCAACCACCTGGTCCGGCGCAATATGGAGCGTATTGAGGAGGAAAACCACCTTCGCGCCCGCGCCCCACATGCCGGCCGCATTGATCAGGGCGATTGACACCATGAGGCTCCGTACCAGCGGCTGTCCCCACGTACACGCCAGTCCCTGCCTCGCCTCGGACAGGAAGCCCCTCTTTGCCGGCGGCGCTGCCGCCCGGACCTCCGGGAGTCCGCAGGTGACACCGGCTGAAAGGAGGTACGCGGCGCCCGAGAAGACCAGGACGGCCGGGGCCGCCAGAATCCTGATGAGCTGGCCAACGAGTGCCGGAGTCGCCACCGCCAGGCCGCTCTGAACGGCCTGGACCCGGGCGTAGCCACGGGCGAGCTGGTCACCGGCCAGGAGGGTCGGCATGACCGCCGAATGCGCGGCGGTAAAGAGCACGTCGGCGGCGCTGACGACGGCGGCGACGGCAAAGAGGTGCCAGAGGTTCCGTGCTCCCGCCGCGAACGCTAACGGAACACTCATAACAGCCGCAGCCCGGACCACGTTGGCGCCGATGAGGAGCTTCTTCCGCGGCCAACGGTCAACCAGGACGCCCGCCGGCACGCCCAGGATAAGAAAAGCCGCCATACCCAGGGCGTTGAGGACCCCGGTCTCGAGGGCGCCGGCACCGAGCACGGCCACCGCAACCACCGGCAGGACCGAGCGGGCGATATCGTCGCCGATGCCATCTCCGACGGAGGCAACGAGCAACCAGCGGAACGGTCCGCGCGGAAGGCCATGGTCCGCCGTCCGGTGGCCGGCCCCGTTCTGCGGTGCGGAGTTCTGCGTTGCTGCGTTCTGCGGCGCGGAGTTGTGCACCACCGGACGTAAGGTCATACCTGACATTGTCAGGTTTGGCCTTACACTGTCAATGAGTCGGCGACTACGAATGGAGATTCCGTGACTGAAACAGACAGGCAATTTTGCTCGTTCTGCGGCCAGGCCAAGGCACCCGGCCGCCGGCTCGTGGCCGGCCCCGGCATCTCCATCTGCGAATACTGCGTCGTCGCCGCCCGCGCTCTCTTGGACGCGGCGGCAAGCCCGGCAGCGCCGTCGTTGGCTCCCGCGTGGCAGCAACTGAGCGACGAGGAAATTCTTCAGCACCTCCCGGAGGTAACAAGAGTCGGCGGACAGTTGGAGGAGC
>DASSXE010000413.1:0-2334 GCA_035704125.1 Arthrobacter sp. | reverse complement strand
CCTTAGGACTGCTGCGCCGGGTGCGGCGTCTTGAGCACCCGGCGCAGGATCTTGCCCGAGGCTGATTTCGGCACGGCGTCGATGAACTCGACCCGCCGGATCTTCTTGAAGGGCGCCACCCTGGCCGCGACGAACTCCTCCACGGCCGCCTCGTCGAGCTGGTCGCCGTCGGCCCCCGGCTGGCGCACCACGAAGGCCATCGGCACCTCCTGGCCGTCGGCGTCCAGGGTGCCGATCACTGCCGCGTCCGCGATGCCCGGGTGGGTGAGCAGCAGCGCCTCCAGCTCGGCCGGGGCGATCTGGTACCCCTTGTACTTGATCAGCTCCTTGAGCCGGTCCACGATCGTGACCACCCCGTCGGCCCGGACCGTGGCGATATCCCCGGTGTGCAGGAATCCGTCCGCGTCCAGGGTGTCCGCGGTCTCCTCCGGCCGGTTGAGGTAGCCGAGCATCACGTTCGGGCCGCGGCACAGCAGGTGGCCGGGGGCGCTGGTCCCTTCGGCGGGAACCCCGATCTCCTCCCCGCTGGCCGGATCCACCAGGCGGCACTCCATGTTCGGCACGGTGTATCCCACGGAACTGACCGGAACATCGACGGCGTCGACCGGAACCAGGTGGGATACCGGGCTCATCTCGGTCATGCCGTACCCCTGCAGCACCCGGCAGTCCAGCCGCTCCCCGAGCCGCCTGCCCAGCTCGCCGTCCAGCGGGGCCGCCCCGGACATGGTGGTGCGCACGGAACTGAGGTCGTAGTCCGCGACCATCGGATGTTTGGCCAGGGCCACCGCCACCGGCGGGGCGATGAAGAGGTAACTGCAGCGCTGGTCCTGGATGAGCCGGAGGAATTCCGCCAGGTCGAACCGCGGCATGGTGACCAGGCGGGCCCCCGCCCGGAGGGCCAGGTTCAGCAGCACGGTCAGTCCGTAGATGTGGAAGAACGGCAGCACCGCCAGCACGCGGTCCTCCGGGCGGACCTTGAGCAGCCCGCGGGATTGCTCCACGTTGGCCACCAGGTTCCGGTGGCTAAGCATCACACCCTTGGGCCGTCCGGTGGTCCCGGAGGAATACGGCAGCACCGCGATGTGCGTGGCGGGATCGAAGCTGACCCCGGGCGCGGGCGCGCCGGAGGTCAGCAGGTCCTGCAGTGAGGGGTGCCCCTCGGCGCCGTCGAGCACCACCAGCCGTTCATTGGGGATTCCCGCCTCCGCGGCCGCGGCACGGGCCACCGGCAGCAGGGCCGAGACGGTGAAGAGCCAGCCCGCACCGGCGTCGAGGAGCTGCTTGGCCGTCTCGTCCGCGGTGTAGAGCGAATTGACGGTGGTGACGGTGGCTCCGGCACGAAGCAGGCCATGGAAGACGACGGCGAACGCCGGGACGTTCGGGCAGAGGATGGCGGCAACGCCGTGAAGGCCCAGGCCCTGGGCGGCGACCGATCCGGCCACGGCGTTGACCCGGTCGCGCAGCTCCCGGTAGCTCATCTCCGCACCGCTGGCGCCGTCGACCAGCGCCACCCGGTCCAAGGCGGCGTCGTCGAGGCCGGCAAAAAGGTAGTCGTAGAGGCTGACGTCGGGAATGTCTAGGGCGGGGAACGGACTCCGGAACACCACTATCTCCTTTGATCGGTGAGGACCGCTCCGCGGCGGCTGGTGCCACTCTAGTGCCGCAGGACGCCGGCGGACAGGAGGGCGGCACTTTGACCGCCGTCACGGTGTCCCGTGGGCAGTCTCACCCGGATCCGGGCCGGTCCGGCAGTGGGCGCGGAGGTAAAATCGGAGGCGCCCCCGACGGTGCGGACAGCCCTATCCGCCCACCTTTTCGGGAGACCCACGTGCCTACTCTTCAGCGCCGCCACCTCGTCGGCCACGACATCCTGCTGGCCCGGCACGGAAACCACATCAGCACCATGCGGGTGGACCGTGCAGCCGGCCAGGTGGTGGCCTTCCTGGATGACGGGAGCGTGGACAGCGCGCCGAACCTGATTTCCCCGTCGCTCCGGATGCCCGCCACGGTCCGGAGCGTGCTGCGCGAGGACTGGAAGTTCCTGACTGCGGTGACCGCCGCCAGCTTCGGCGTGACCGGCACCGTGTTCGCCGCCGCCGTCGCGGTTGCCGGCTGGGGCAGCAGCAGTGCCGTCGGCCAGTTGCTCGCCGGCTACGCCGGGTCCTAGCCCCACCGGGCTCCCCGGGCCCGGCCGGCACCTGCCGCCGCGCTCAGTCCAGCAGCAGGGCAGGCTCCTCCAGGATCGAAGCGACGTCGGCCATGAACCGGGCCGAGAGGTCGCCGTCCACCACGCGGTGATCGAAGGACCCGCCCAGGGTCGTGATCCAGCGCGGG
>DASSXE010000404.1:0-3953 GCA_035704125.1 Arthrobacter sp. | reverse complement strand
CACCGGAGCGCACCCCACCTCCGGAGAAGTCCGCGCCGCCTGGGCCCGCACCGGCTTCCTCACCGGAGACCTGCGCTACCCCACCTCCGACGTGATCTGCGGACAACCCGGAGGAGGCTGCTACCAGGACTACCAAGGCGGCGCGATCATCTGGTCCACCACCACCGGAGCGCACCCCACCTCCGGAGCCATCCGCCAAGCCTGGGCAGCCACAGGCTTTGTCACTGGCCGTCTGGGTTACCCGACTTCCGACGAATACCCGGCCGGCGGCGGCAGCCTTGCCCAGGACTACCAGGGAGGACGGATCACGTGGTCCCCGGTTACCGGCACCCGGATCACCTGAGCGAGCTCGGCGTGGTGGGGGTCTCCGGGGCCAGGTGGCCTAGGCCTCCAGCGAGGCCAGCATCGCCTGGACCAGGGACTCCTGGAGCCAGGTGGTGAAGTTGTAGACCAGGGCCAGATAGCTCTCCACATCCTCTGCCTGGGACCAGTCCTGCATCCGGTGCACGTGCTCGGCGTCGGCGTCATCGCGGATGTCCAGGCGCTCGGCGAGCACCAGCCTCACATCGTTGAGCGCGGTGGACCAGTGCCGGGCGTCGGCGGGGGTCAGTACCAGTTCTTCCTTGTCCAGCCCCAGCGCTGCCGCCTTCAGGGCCCCGATCTTGCCCTCCCGCAGCGAACGCTCGGTGTAGCGGCGGAACTCCAGCGAGGCGTCAGCGTCGTCCTTCGTGACGTTGGGCAGCAGGCGCCGGAGGGCACGGTCGGACGGCTCGCGCGCCTCGGTGTCCAGCCCGACAAGGGCCGCCAGCGGATCCTGGTTGGCGCGCTCTTCGGGTTCCAGCATGGAGATGACGTCATCGAAGAGGCTGCGCAGCAGCTCACGCTCGGCCGGCTCGAGGTAACCCGTGATGCCCTTGAGCCCGTACTTGAATGCCTTAGCCACGTTTTCCTTTGCCCTTGCCTGATCCACTGCCGCCGGGACCGCCGTTGGCTTTCTCCACGGTGGCCCACAGCCCGAAGCCGTGCATGGCTACGGCGTGCTGCTCCACCTGTTCCTTGCTGCCGTGCGCCACGATGGACCGGCCCTTCTTGTGGACCTCCAGCATGAGCTTGTTGGCCTTCGCCTCGGAGTAGCCAAAGTAGCTGCGGAAAACGTAGCTGACATAGCTCATCAGGTTCACCGGATCATTCCAGATCACGAGGTTCCACGGGATGTCCGGGGCGGTCAGGACGTCGGTGGACGTCGCTGTTCCGGTCTGGGTGCCGGCCTGGGTATCCGGGCCGAGCGCAACGCTGAGGGTCATCTGTCCATTCTATGGGGAGGGTGCGGCCCCGCGGCGAAGCGAAGCGAGACGAGGGAGCCGGCGGGTGGGCCCACGCACCCGGTGGGGACTAGAGTGAATTTGTGAGCACCTCCGCCGGCTGGGACCATCCCCGCACGTCTTTGTACACCGATCATTACGAGCTGACCATGCTGCAGGCCGCCCTGCATTCCGGCGCAGCGCACCGCAAGTCGGTGTTCGAGGCGTTCGCCCGGCGACTGCCGGACGGCCGCCGGTACGGGATCGTCGCCGGCACCGGCCGGCTGCTTGAAGGGATCACGAACTTCCGCTTCGGCGAGGCCGAGCTTGAGTTCCTGCGCGGCACCGGCGTGGTCAACGAGGAGACGCTGGCCTACCTCGCCGAGTTCTCCTTTTCCGGCGATATCTGGGGCTACGCCGAGGGTGAGGCGTACTTCCCCAACTCCCCCATCCTGATCGTCGAATCCACCTTCGCCGAGGCCTGCGTCCTGGAGACGTACATCCTCTCGATCCTCAACCACGACAGCGCCATCGCATCCGCGGCGTCCCGGATGATCACCGCCGCCGGCAACCGGCCCTGCGTTGAGATGGGTTCGCGGCGCACCCAGGAGGAATCCGCCGTCGCGGCCGCCCGTGCCGCCGTGATCGCCGGTTTCGCCAGCACGTCCAACCTGGAGGCCGGCCGGCGCTACGGCATCAAGACGGTCGGCACGGCAGCACACTCCTTCACCCTGTTGCACGACACCGAACGGGAGGCCTTCGAGGCCCAGCTCGCCTCGATGGGTTCCGGCACGGCTCTGCTCGTGGACACGTACGACGTCGAAGCGGCCGTCCGCACCGCCGTCGAGCTGGCCGGCGACAAGCTCGGCGCCGTGCGCCTGGACTCCGGCGACCTGGTGGCGCAGGCGCAGTGGGTCCGGCAGCTGCTCGACGGGCTCGGCAATGAAAACACCCGCATCATCGTCACCTCCGACCTGGACGAGTTCGCCATCGCCGCCCTGCAGTCCGCGCCGGTGGACTCCTATGGCGTCGGCACCTCCCTGGTCACCGGCTCCGGCGCCCCCACGGCCAGCATGGTCTACAAGCTGGTGAGCAGGACCGACGACGGCGGCACCTTCGTCCCGGTGGCGAAAGCGGCAAAGAACAAGACCAGCAAGGGCGGGCGCAAGTACGCCCTGCGCCGGCTCAACGAGCGCGGCATCGCAACCCAGGAAATCGTCGGTATCGGGCACCGCCCCGAGGACGACGGCAACGACCGGCAGCTGCTGCAGCAGTTCATCAAAAACGGCGAGCTGCTCCCCGGCTGGACCGGGCCCGAGGGCGTGGTGCGCGCCCGGACGCGGCACTCGGAGTCCATGGCCGAGCTCCCGGCCGTGGTGAACCGGCTGCAGCGCGGCGAACCGGCCATCCCCACCATCTACGAGGAGGACTGAATGTCACGGGCCCTGATCATCGTTGACGTGCAGAACGATTTCTGTGAGGGCGGCGCCCTGCCCGTCGAGGGCGGGGCGGCACTGGCCGCAGAAATCAGCGAGTACGTCGACGCCCACCACGGACAGTTCGACCACGTCGTCGCCACCCAGGACTGGCACATCGATCCCGGCGCGCACTTCTCGGAGCAGCCCGACTTCGTGGACAGCTGGCCGCCGCACTGCGTTGCGGGCACCCGTGGCGCCGAACTGCACCCGCACCTGGACACCGAGTACATCCAGGCCTACTTCCGCAAGGGGCAGTACACCGCCGCCTACTCCGGCTTCGAGGGCCTGCTGGCCCCCGACGACGCCGTGCCCACCGGGGACCGGACGCCCGGGGCGCTTCCGCTCTCCGGGGCCGGGAGCGGGCAGGCCGCCGACGAGGACGCCATCGGACTGGACGACTGGCTCCAGAGCCACGACGTCGAAGAGGTCGTGGTGGTGGGGATCGCCACGGACTACTGCGTCAGGGCCACGGCCTTGGACGCCGTCCAGGCCGGCTACACCGTCACGGTGCCGCGGGCGCTGACCGTCGGCATCGCCGAAGACCCCGAGGATGCCTTCGCCGAAATGGAACTCGGCGGCGTCGAACTCGGCTGAGATCGCGGCGCCCGCACCCCGCACAGTAGACTCGGAATCCTTGCCAGTAACGTCGGACCAGTAAAATCCCGGAGTACATCACCATGAAGAAGACCCTGACCGTCCTGCTCGCTGCCGGGACCATCCTCGGTGCTGCTGCCTGCTCGGCACCCAAGATGACCACCGCCGAGACCTGCGACCGGATCAAGACGATCACCACCTCACCCTCCTCCGGCTCGGACAAGTTCGGCATGACGCGGCTGGCAAACCAGATCCGCCCGATCCAGGCCACCGCGTCCGAGGACCTGCAGGCTCCGCTGCAGTCGATCGTGGATTACCTGGACGAGGCCGCCAAGAAGGACCCGGACACCGCCAAGCTCGATGACCTGAAGGCCAAGTACACGGCCGCCGGCCAGACGTTCTCCCAGGCCTGCGGCGGCGGCGCGCAGTCCGGCCAGCCGAACCAGTAACAGCCCCGAAGCACACGAAAAAGGGACCGGATCACTCCGGTCCCTTTTTTCGTGGGCGCAGTTTTTTGATGTGCGCAGGTTCCTCATGGGCGCCGTTCCGGCCCCCGCGGCCGGCTACTTCCGGCCGATGA
>DASSXE010000451.1:0-3523 GCA_035704125.1 Arthrobacter sp. | reverse complement strand
CAGCTGGGTGCCGGCGGTCAGGATTCTGTCGGTCAGGGTGCCGGCGTGGCGGTGCGGGCGGCGGCCACGAGTTGGGCCGCCGTGGTGCGGGCCGCGGCAGCGGCGGCTGGATCGGCGTCGAGCACCCCGCTGGCCAGGCCGCCGTCGAGGACCAGGGTCAGGCTGCGGGCCAGGGTGTCCGGGTCGGCGGCGCCGGCCCGGACTGCCAGGTCCCTGATCCAGGCCAGGACTTCCTGCTTATGGGCGACAGTCCGCTCGTGCACGCGGGTGCCGGAGGCGGACTCGGCGGCGGCGTTGATGAAGGCGCAGCCGCGGTACCCGTCGCGGCGGCATGCCGTGGCCAGCGCATCGAACAGGCCCACCAGCTGGTCCGCCGGGTCCGGTCCTGCCGCCTCGGCGGCGGCGTGCAGCTGGCCGGTCCAGACTCCGTCCACTTGCTCCAGGTAGGCCAGGATCAGGTCGTCCTTGGCCGGGAAGTACTTGTAGAAGGTGGCCTTCGCGACGCCGGATTCGGCGATGATGGTGTCGATCCCGGCGGCCCGCAGGCCGTGGGCGTAGAAGAGCCGGAAGGCGGTCGCCAGGATCTTGTCCCTGGCCTGGCCCGCGGGTGTCCGGACGGGCCGCGGTCCGGCCGGGGGGGAGGCGGTGGCTGCTGTCGGGCTCATACCTTCATGCTACACAGACCAGTCTGTCCGGGGGCAGCGGGCGGCCGATACTCAATGCTTGCCGTAGACAGTCCTGTCTGGTAGCGTCACGCCCAGTGGTAGACAAATCTGTCTACTCAACAATTTCTGAAGCTTTCCCAAGTGAGGTCACCATGAAAATTGCAGTATTCGGCACCGGAACCGTCGGCCCCGCGGTGGCGGGCGCACTGGCAAAGCTCGGCCACGACGTCGTCATCGGCACCCGCGATCCGCAGGCCACCCTGGCGCGTACCGAGGCAGGCCCCATGGGCGGAGTTCCGTTCGCGCAGTGGCACGCCAGCAACAGCGGGATCCCGCTGACCACCTTCGCCGATGCCGCCGCCGGCAGCGACATCATCGTCAACGCCACTAACGGCTCCGGCTCGCTGGCCGCCCTCACCGCCGCCGGCGAGGAAAACCTGGCCGGCAAGGTCATCATGGACATCGCCAACCCCTTGGACTTCTCCCAGGGCTTCCCGCCGTCGCTGAACCCGGTGAACACGGACAGCCTCGCCGAGCAGCTGCAACGCGCCTTCCCGGACGCCCGGGTGGTCAAGACGCTGAACACCATGAACGCCTCCGTCATGGTGGATCCGGCCAGTGTGGCCGGCGGAGACCACTCGGTGTTCGTTTCCGGCAACGACGCGGACGCCAAAACCCTGGTGTCCGGGCTGCTGGCCGACCTGGGCCACCGCGACATCATCGACCTGGGCGACATCACCACCGCCCGCGGCACCGAGATGCTGCTGCCCGTCTGGCTCCGGCTCTGGGGTGCGCTGGGCAACGCGGACTTCAACTTCAAGATCGCCCGGTAACTTCCTGGACCGGCGCCGGGAGGTGCCGGCCGGGTAGCGCCGGGCCGGCACCTTTCTGAGACGGATTCCCCGCCCGGCGCGTGAGCCGGGTAACATCCCTGAGGTACAAGTAACCCGGCTCACAGTATCCAGCGCAGTGTACGAGCCACGTCGAACCTCGAAAGATGTTTCCATGGCTGACACTGCACTGACCTCCGGACCCGATCTCGCCGCCGAACTGCGCGCCGACGTCCGCCGGGTGTCCACGCTCCTGGGCGAATCCCTGGTCCGCCAGCACGGGCCTGAACTCCTGGACCTCGTGGAGCAGGTGCGGCTGCTGACCAAGGAGTCGAAGGAGGCCGCCCGCGGCGGTGCCGACGCCACCGGGCCGTGGAGTTCCTACGACGTCGTCGCCCAGGTCCGTGAGCTGCTGGGATCCCTGCCGCTGGAGCAGGCCACCGACCTGGTCCGGGCGTTCGCCTTCTACTTCCACCTGGTCAACGCCGCCGAGCAAGTCCACCGGGTCCGCGGGCTGCGGAACCGGCAGGAAAAGGACGGCTGGCTGGCCAAGGCCGTGGCCGAGATCGCCGCCAAGGCCGGGGCCGCCGTGCTGCAGGACGTCGTGAACGAACTGGACGTCCGGCCGATCTTCACCGCCCACCCCACCGAGGCGTCCCGCCGCTCGGTGCTGGACAAGGTCCGACGGCTCTCGGACGTGCTCGCCGAACCCACCCGCGAGGGCACGTCGGCCCGCCGCCGCCAGGACCGCCAGCTGGCCGAAGTGATCGACCAGATGTGGCAGACGGACGAACTCCGCCAGGTCAGGCCTACGCCGGTGGACGAGGCACGGAACGCGATCTACTACCTCACCGGCATCCTCACCGACGCGATGCCGGAAATGCTGGCGGACTTCGCCGACCTGCTCGGCGAGCACGGGGTCACCCTGCCGGTCGCGAAGGCACCGGTCCGCTTCGGGTCCTGGATTGGCGGGGACCGGGACGGCAACCCCAACGTCACGGCCGGGGTCACCCGGGAGATCCTGCAGATCCAGAACCAGCACGCCGTGCGGATCTGCATCGGCCTGATCGACGGCCTGATCTCGATGCTCTCAAACTCCACCGCGCTGGCCGGCGCCGACCAGGAGCTGCTGGACTCGATCGACGTCGACCTCAAGAACCTCCCGGGCCTGGACCGCCGCGTACTGGAGCTGAACGCCCAGGAGCCCTACCGGCTCAAGCTCACCTGCATCAAGGCGAAACTGCTGAACACCGGGCGCCGCGTCGCCGCCGGTTCCCCGCACGAGCCGGGCCGCGACTACGCCGCCACCGCGGAGCTGCTGGCGGAACTGGAGCTGCTGGACACCTCCCTCCGGCACCACCAGGGCGGGCTCGCGGCCGACGGCGCCCTGGCCCGGGTCCGCCGCGCGGCGGCCTCCTTCGGCCTGCACCTGGCCACCCTGGACATCCGGGAACACGCGGACCACCACCACGACGCCGTCGGCCAGCTGATGGACCGGCTGGGCGGCCCGGGGGTCCGCTACGCCGAACTCAGCCGGGCCGAGCGGCTCGAGGTCCTCGGCGCGGAGCTGGCCTCCCGCCGGCCGCTGTCCGGCCACCCGATCAAGCTCGACGGCGCCGCGGACGGCACCTACGACGTCTTCCGCGAGATCCGCCGCGGGCTGCGCACCTTCGGTCCGGACGTCGTGGAAACCTACATCATCTCGATGACCCGAGGCGCGGATGACGTCCTGGCCGCGACCGTCCTGGCCCGCGAGGCCGGGCTGGTCAGCCTCTTCGGCGAGGCGCCGTACGCCAAACTGGGGTTCGCCCCGCTGCTCGAAACCGTCGAGGAGCTGCGCGCCTCCGCCGAGATCGTCGACGCCCTGCTCTCCGATTCCTCCTACCGTGAACTGGTCCGGCTGCGCGGCGACGTGCAGGAGGTCATGCTCGGGTATTCGGATTCCAACAAGGAATCCGGCGTGATCACCAGCCAGTGGGAAATCCACAAGACGCAGAGCAAACTGCGCGACGTCGCCGCCAAGCACGG
>DASSXE010000135.1:0-4306 GCA_035704125.1 Arthrobacter sp. | reverse complement strand
ACGTCCCGGAACTCCACGCCGCCGGGAAAGGGGTCGACCGGGAAGCCGGCGGGAACGTCCGCGGCCCCGGGATCAGCTGCGGGTGCGGGGTCGGTGATGGCGGGCTCGGTGTCCAGCACGGCCTGGATGCGCTCCGCACAGGCGGCGGCCCGCGGTGCCGTCGTGAACACGTACATCGCCATCATAATCGCGATGAGGATCTGCAGGATGTAGGCGATGAAGGCGGTCAGGGCGCCCAGCCGCATCTGTCCGGCCTCGATCCGGTGTCCGCCGAACCAGACCACGGCCACCGAGGACAGGTTCACCACCACCATGATCATCGGATTCATCCCGGCGACCAGCAGCGCCGAGTCCAGGTTGTTCCGGGTCAGTTCCCGGTTGGCTGCCTCGAAGCGGCGCATCTCGTGGTCCTGGCGGACGAAGCCGCGGATGACGTTGGCGCCGATGATCTGTTCCCGGAGCACGCGGCTGATCCGGTCGATGAGCTGCTGGCCGGCGCGGTAGAGCGGAATCAGCCGGCGGACGATCAGGAACATCAGGCCCGCGAGCACGGGGATGACTGCGACGACGATGCCGGAGAGCGCCACGTCCTGGTGCAGGGCGAGGGCGACGCCGCCGATGAAGCTGGCCGGCGCCGCCACCAGCATGGTGAAGACCAGCAGGGTGAGGTTCTGGATCTGCGCCACGTCGTTGGTGGACCGGGTGACCAGGCTGGACGCCCCGAAGCCGGCGATTTCCTGCGAGGACAGCGTTTGCACCGTCGCGAAGAGTTCCTCACGCAGGTCCCGCCCGAGCCGCATGGCGACGACGGCGCCGAGGTAGCCCGCGGCCAGCGCGGCACCGACCTGCAGGGCAGCGATGCCGGCCATCGCGCCGCCCAGGCGCGGGATCACCGGGGTGTCGCCGGCAACGATGCCCTGGTCGATGATGGCCGCATTGAGCGTGGGGAGCAGCAGGTTCGCCGTTGTCTGGACGAGCTGCAGGCCGATGATGGCGGCGACGGCCGGCAGGTGGCCGGCCAGCATGCGTCTCATCAGGCTAAGCAGCACCGAACCCCCTTGTCAGAACAGTCGTGGTCAGAACACACATCGTCAGAACAGGGCCCGAAACCGGAGAATGCTGCGGCCGCCCCCAGACCGCTTTGTCATTGTAAGCCCGGTCGCTCGCCAATCGTTGTCACGCGGCGTGTCACATTAGTCAATGGGAGCGGGGGCGTCCCGTTTGCGGGCGACGGCGAAGACCCGCCGGAACTCGAAGACCGTGCCGTGCGGCCCGGCCGGGTAGGCCTCGTTGAGCAGTCCGGCGTACTGGCCCTCGAAACGTTCCGCCTCCGGGCCGGACAGCGCGGCGAGGACCGGCCGCAACCCGGTCCCGCGGACCCATTCCAGCACCGGGTCCGGGCCCTGCAGGAGCTGCAGGTAGGTGGTTTCCCAGGCGTCGGCGTCGCAGCCGGCCTCGAGCATCAGGTCGAGGTAGTCCCCCGGCGCGCCGACGACGTCCTCGTGCCGCAGCACCCCGGCGAGCCGGCCGGCCCATTCCTCCGATTCAGCCAGGGAGCGCATCAGGGCATGCGAGGGGGCACTGAAGTTGCCGGGCACCTGCAGTGCGAACCAGGCCCCCGGGCGCAGCGCCGCGAGCCAGCGCCGCAGCAGGTCCCGGTGGCCGGGGACCCACTGCAGGGCTGCGTTGGTGACCACGACGTCGGTGTCCGCTCCGGGCATCCAGCCGGCGATGTCCCCGGGCTCGAAGCGAAGGTTGCCGGCGGCATGGGCGTCGGCGCGCGAGAGCATCCCGGCCGAGGAGTCGATGCCGGTGACCTCCGCCGCCGGCCAGCGTGCGGCCAGCGTGGCGGTCAGGTTGCCGGGGCCGCAGCCCAGGTCCACGACCTGCCGGGGCGACACCGCGTGGATCCGGCCGGTCAGGTCAAAGAACGGCCGGTCCCGGTAGTCGCCGAACTGCACGTACTTCGCTGGATCCCACTGCATTGCTTTCCTCCGGTTCGGGACTGGCCTTCACCGGAAGCCTAAGCCCGTGGAAGGGAAGCCGGTGCTAGCCTTCCGCCGGCGGCGCGGTGCCCCTGCCGTCAATCCAGCGGCCGAGTTCGGCCAGCGTACGGCTCGTGATGCTGTGGCCGCCGGGATCCCGCCGGCCGAGTGCGGAAGCGCCCGACTCCACCAGCAGGTACTGCCAGGTCCGCTCCAGCAACCCGGCCGGAATGACCCGGTCCTGGTCGCCCTGGGCGACGAAGACCGGCACACCGGAGAGCCGGCCCGCGGTGACGGGCACGCCCGCCTCGAAGGGCAGGGTGCCGTAAAGGATCGCAGCGCCGGCGAAGCGCTGCGGATCGGCGAGCAGCAGGCCGCCCGCGAAGGCGGCCCCGCCGCTGAAACCCACGAGCAGGACCGGGCGGCCGGCTGGCACCTCCGCATCCAGCCAGGTACGGAACCACGACATCGTCCCGGCCAGGGATTCAGCGACGGGCCGGCCGACGCCACGGTTGGCGAACCAGGCATAGCCGCCGCCCTCGGCAATCGGCGCCCTTACCGCGGCATAGGCGCAGCCATCAGGCAGCAGCCCGGCGAGGCCAAGGATTTCCTGCTCGTGGGACCCGCGGCCATGAAGGAGGACCACCAGCGGCGCCGCCGGGTCAGCGGACCCGGCAGTCGCCACCACGGGTGCCGGATACGTGTCCGGCATCTACTTGGTGACCTTCAGGCCGGTGTCCCAGTTGAAGTCCGGGAACGCGGGGCTGGCCTGCATGGTCATCAGGACAAACTGGAAACCCTCCAGTTCGCGGGCACGCTTGAGCGGCCCGACGACCAGCGGGCGCAGGCCGGCGTCGGAAACGAAGCTGCCGACCGCGGCGGTCGCCGCCTCGTCGTCGCCGGCGATGAAGACATCCAGCGGCTGGCCGCCGGACTCACCGGCGGCCAGGGTTCCAGCGAAGGTCGTGTTGAACGCCTTGACCACGTGGGCTCCGCCGGGGGCCAGCGCGGCGATCTCCTCGGCGGCCGAGGTTCCGGGAGCCACCACCAGGGAGTCGAAGGTCTCGAAGTTCACCGGGTTGGTGATGTCCACGATCGTTTTTCCGCCCAGCGCCGCCCCGTAGGCGGTCACCACCGAGGTGGCGGCGCCGAACGGCTTTCCAAAGAGGCGGGCCAGGAGATTTTTCATCGGGTTCTGTTCTGCAGGAAGTGGATATGAACTTGAAGCTTCAACTAAAGTACGCCTCATAAATTGAATATTCAAGTGATTCTCCGGCGTAGGTTCCCCGGGCCGGCCGCTACGCCGCGGCGCACTAAGCTGGAAGGCAATGAAACTCGTTGATCAGCTCCCCGCCCCGGCCGCCCGAGTCCCCGGCCGGGCCGGCCTCGATCCCGACGAGCTCTACACCCGGTTCGTCGAGTGGACGGAGAGCCGCGGACTGGCTCTCTACGCCGCCCAGGACGAGGCGGTGATGGAGCTCGCCGCGGGTGCCAACGTCATCCTGGCGACGCCGACCGGTTCCGGAAAGTCGCTGGTGGCGATCGCCGCCCACTTCCAGGCCATGGCCCGGGGTGAGCGCAGCTACTACACCGCCCCGATCAAGGCCCTGGTCTCGGAGAAGTTCTTTGCGCTTTGCGACATCTTCGGCGCGGAGAACGTCGGCATGATCACCGGCGATTCCGGCGTCAACCAGGACGCGCCGATCATCTGCTGCACGGCGGAGATCCTGGCAAACATCGCCCTGCGCGAGGGGTCCGCCGCGGTCCTCGGCGCGGTCATCATGGACGAGTTCCACTTCTACTCGGATCCGCAGCGGGGCTGGGCATGGCAGGTGCCGCTGCTGGAGCTTCCCCAGGCGCAGTTCCTGCTGATGTCCGCCACCCTGGGCGACGTCGCCCGCTTTGAAACCGGCATCACCGGGCTGACCGGGCGGCCGACCACCACCGTGAGTTCCGCGGAACGGCCCATCCCGCTGCACTTCTACTACCAGCAGACCCCCGTGCACGAGACCCTGGAGGAGCTGCTCTCCACCAAACAGGTGCCTGTGTATGTGGTGCACTTCAGCCAGATCGAGGCGATCGACCGCGCCCAGACGCTGATGAGCATCAACGTCTGCACTCGCGAGGAGAAGGACAAGATCGCGGAGCTGATCGCCGGGTTCCGCTTCGCCGCAGGTTTCGGCAAGACCCTGAACCGCCTGGTCCGGCACGGCATCGGCGTGCACCACGCCGGGATGCTGCCGAAGTACCGCCGGCTGGTGGAGCAGCTGGCACAGGCCGGCCTGCTGAAGGTCATCTGTGGCACGGATACCCTGGGCGTG
>DASSXE010000028.1:0-4823 GCA_035704125.1 Arthrobacter sp. | reverse complement strand
AGGAGGCCTCCTCGACGACGACGCCGCCGCGGACCTTGGTGAGCCCGACGGCGCACGGCGACCCCCGGAAGCCGTTCGCCGTCTCGAAGTCGATCGCCGTAAAGTCCAAAGCCACGACCCACACTTTACCGCCGGAACCGGGCGCCGCCGGTCAAGTAGGCTTGGAGGGTGAACCCAAATACCCTGCACGACCTCGCCGTGTCCACCCTCGGCGGCGCCGGCCCGGTCCAGCCGCACATGGCCTCGTTCCTGCCCGACTGGCTCAATCCCCAGGTCTTCCTGGCCAACCCGGCGCTGGCCCCGTGGGTCGTGCTGCTGGTCTGCGGCATCATCTTCGCCGAGACCGGCCTGTTGATCGGTTTCTTCCTGCCGGGCGACTCCATGCTGTTCACCGCGGGCCTGCTGGTGGCTACCGGCACCATCCAGTTCAACATCTGGGCCCTCGCCGCCCTGGTCGTGGTCTCCGCGATCATCGGCAACCAGGCCGGCTACCTGATCGGGTCAAAGGCGGGGCCGGCCATCTTCAACCGGCCTGACTCCAAGCTGTTCAAGCGTGAAAACGTCGAGAGCGCACACGCGTTCTTCGAAAAGCACGGCGGCAAGGCGCTCATCCTGGCCCGGTTTGTTCCGATCATCCGGACGTTCGTGCCCGTGATCGTGGGCGTCGCCCAGATGAGCAAGCGGAAGTTCTTCCTCTACAACGTGATCGGCGCGGCGCTGTGGGGCGGCGGCGTGACCCTGCTGGGCTACCTGCTCGGCGACACTTTCCCGTGGGTCCGCGACAACCTCGACATCATCTTCATCGTCATCGTCCTGCTGTCCGTGATTCCGATTGCCATCGAGGTGGTCCGCGGCCTGATCGCCAAGCGCCAGGCCGAAAAGTACGGCACCGGCCTGGTGGACGAATTCATCGAAGAGCACGAACCCGAGGAAGAGCGCAAGACGCCGTAGCCCCGCTCCCCGGCTGCCCTGCTAGCTGCCCGCCAGCGCCTCGACGATGGCGGGCAGCAGGGCCCGGAACGCATGGCCCCGGTGACTGATGGCGTTCTTTTCCTCCGGGCTGAGCTCGGCGCAACTGCGGTCCAGGCCGCTGGGCTGCAGCACCGGGTCGTAGCCGAATCCGCCCGCCCCGCGCGGCTCCCGCAGCAGCGTTCCCTCCAGCTGCCCGTATTCGACCACTTCCCGGCCCTCCCCCGCGGCGGAGGCGGGAACGGCGAGGGCAGCGGCGCAGACGAAGGCTGCCCCGCGGTATTCGTCCGGCACGTCGGAGAGCTGGTTGAGCAGCAGCGCCAGGTTCGCGGCGTCGTCGCCGTGCCGGCCGGCCCAGCGCGCGGAGAAGATCCCCGGCGCGCCGCCCAGGACGTCCACGGCCAGTCCGGAGTCGTCGGCGATCGCGACCAGGCCGGTGGCTTCCGCAACGGCGCGGGCCTTGAGCAGCGAGTTCTCCGCGAAGGTCACGCCGGTTTCGACGACGTCGGGACCTCCGACGGCGCCGGCGTCCACCACCTGCGTGTCGACATCCAGGCCCGGTACCTGCCCGCGGAGCAGTTCCCGGAGCTCCCGGAGCTTGCCCTGGTTGTGGGTGGCGAGGACCAGGACCGGATGGCCCGGCTGGTTACCTGACGGAGCGCCGCTCACGGGGCCTCGGCCAGGGTTTCGCGCTGGATCGCGGCGAGCTGTTCGGTGCCGAGCAGGGCCAGGTCCAGGAGCTTGTTGAGCTCGTCGCGGTCGAACGGGGCGCCCTCGGCGGTGCCCTGGACCTCAACGAACTTGCCCGAGCCGGTCACCACCACGTTCATGTCGGTCTCCGCGCGGACGTCCTCGACGT
This sequence comes from Arthrobacter sp., assembly GCA_035704125.1. Classification (GTDB taxonomy): domain Bacteria; phylum Actinomycetota; class Actinomycetes; order Actinomycetales; family Micrococcaceae; genus Arthrobacter. The sequence goes on along the minus strand of DASSXE010000028.1, from coordinate 2,995 downwards.
AGGGCAGGTCCAGCATCGGCACCCCGTCGATGATGCCGACGGAGACGGCGGCGATGGTGTCCACCAGGGGTTCGGCGTTCCGGGCAATCAGTTTGTTCTCGCGCGCAAAGCGGATGGCTTCGGCGAGGGCCACGTAGGCGCCGGTGATGGCGGCGGTGCGGGTGCCGCCGTCGGCCTGCAGGACGTCGCAGTCCAGCACGATCGTGTTCTCTCCGAGGGCCTTGGTGTCGATGATGGAGCGCAGCGAGCGGCCGATCAGCCGGGAAATCTCGTGCGTGCGGCCGCCGATCTTGCCTTTGACGGATTCACGGGCGGACCGTGTGTTCGTGGCCCGCGGCAGCATGGCGTACTCGGCGGTGACCCAGCCGCGGCCTTCGCCCTTGAGCCAGCGCGGCACACCCTCGGTCAGCGAGGCGGTGCACAGCACCCGGGTGTTGCCGAACTCGATCAGCGCGGAGCCTTCGGCCTGCTTGGACCAGCCGCGGGTGATGCTGATCGGGCGGAGCTGGTCCGGGGTGCGGCCGTCGGCGCGGAGAACGGGGGCGGGAGAGGCTTGGGAAGTCATGCCCTCTAGCTTATCGACTCGGCGCGGTGGCGCTCTCCCGCCCCGGAATCCGGGACGGCGCCGGGCTGGATGTGCGGCTAGACCGTGTAGTGCACGCCGGCGACGGCGACGGCCACGTGCGGACCGAAGACGTCCTTGGCCTCGGCCATCACAGTGGTCGGTGATGTCCACACCGGGATGTGGGTCAGCAGCAGCCGGCGGGCCCCCGCGGCGACAGCCGCCTCGCCGGCGCGCCTTCCGGTCAGGTGCACATCCTTAATCGCGTCGTCGCGGCCCTCTTCGAAGGCCGCCTCACAGAGGAACAAGTCGGCGTCGCGCGCCGCGTCCTCCAGGCCGGTGCAGGAGTCCGTATCGCCGGAATAGCTCAGCACCCGGGTGACCGGGATGCCGTCCTTGTCCGGTTCGGTCACCTCGACGCGCAGGGCGTAAGCCTCCTCGACGGGGTGGTTGACCGCGTAGGGCGTGATGGTGAAGGGCCCCATCGTCACGGAGCGGCGCTCGGCCCAGTTGCTGAAGTCGAATTCCTCGTGCATTCCCGGGTCCAGCTCCAGGCCATAAGCGGTCGCCATCCGGTCCGCCGTGGCCGCCGGTCCCCAGACCGGAATCCGGCCCCGGCCCCAGCCGCCCGGCTTCCAGCGCACCGCGACGTGCAGCCCGCACAGGTCCATGCAGTGGTCCGGGTGCAGGTGCGTCAGGAAGATGCCGTCGATGTCCTCGAGGTCGGTGTAGCGCTGGATCGCGCCGAGGGCACCGCTGCCCAGGTCCAGCACGATCTTCCAGCGCCGCTCGCCGTCGTCCGCGGTCAGCAGGTAGCACGACGCCGGGGACCCAGGTCCGGGAAAGGAACCGGTGCACCCGACGATGGTCAGCTTCACAGGCTGCGCTCCCGCGGGCCGGCCACGTGCACGGCGGTGGAGACGAAGTTGGAGATTCGCGGGCGGCCGGCGGCGGCCTGGGCCGCGGCGATCATTTCCGGCGTGATCCGGGCGAGGCTGCCGGTGGGGTACTGGGCGGCGACATGGTCCACGTGGCGGACGCTGAGCACCTCGGGGCCGAGGAAGCGGCGTGCCAGGTGCTCGAACTGGGCGGCGTCCCCGGTGGCGATGAAGTTGTGTTCGGGCGCGCTGGCGCCGGAACGTTCCAACCCGCGCGAGGCCAGGGCGCGGTAGACATCCTTGGCCGTTTCCTCTGCGCTGGAGACCAGTGTGACGTCCTCACCCATGACGAAGGAGATCACGCCGGTCAGCAGCGGATAGTGCGTGCAGCCGAGCACCACGGTGTCCACGCCGGCCGCGATCAACGGGGCCAGGTATTCGCGGGCGACGGCGAGCAGTTCGGGCCCGGTGGTGATGCCGGCCTCGACATACGGGACGAAAGCCGGGCACGCCGCTGAGGTGATGTGCAGGTCCGGGGCCGCCGCAAAGGTGTCCTCGTAGGCACGGGATCCGACGGTGGCCGAGGTGCCGATGACGCCCACCCGGCCGCTGCGGGTGGCGGAGACCGCACGCCGCACGGCCGGCTGGATGACCTCGATCACGGGAATCCCGTAGCGGGCGGTGTAGCGTTCCCGGGCGTCGCGCAGCACGGCGGCGGACGCGGAGTTGCAGGCAATGGTGAGGAGCTTGACGCCGGAATCGACCAGCTCATCCATGACGCCGAGTGCGTTGGCCCGGACTTCTGCGATCGGCAGCGGACCATAGGGGCCGTGTGCGGTGTCGCCGACGTACAGGATGGATTCGTTGGGCAACTGGTCAATGATGGACCGCGCCACGGTGAGGCCGCCGACGCCGGAATCGAAGACGCCAATCGGGCGCTCCGCCAATGCCGACGTCTCTCGGTCCGTGCTCGATGCTGAAGTCATGGTTCTACGAGGATAGGGCTTCGCTCCGGGCCCGGCCATGACATTGTGTCGAGCAACTCGTGTCTGATGGATCACATCCGGCCGGTGGAGCGCCGCGCGGTACCGCGGTTGAGCGCAAGGTGGCTGCCGAGGAAACCCGACCCCGCGGCGGCGGCGTTTCCGGCGAGCCCGAGCCGTACTCCGAGGGCGTGCCTGCCCCGCAGCCGTGCGATCAGCGAAGCCAGGAAGAGGAAAACCGAAAGATCCGTGCCGAGCGCGTGGACGGCGCCGATCCGGTGTTCCTCCCCGTCCATCCCGGCCCAGTCCGCCGCGCCGGCGAGCGCCGTCGGCACAGCCGCGGCGAGGCCCGCCCCCACCAGGACCGTGGCGCCGGAATGCGACCGGGCGCCGCCGGCGAGGTCCAGGATGGCGGCGCTGAGCCAGCATCCGAGGGTGACGTCGGTGAGCAGCGGATGGACGGAATGGCCCAGGACGCCGCTGTGCAACGGGCTCCGCCGTGCCCAGGCAATGAGCGGCCGGTAGATCGTCTCCTGGGCTACGGCAAGCCGTTCGGACAGGGGGCTCTCCCC
>DASSXE010000321.1:0-2414 GCA_035704125.1 Arthrobacter sp. | reverse complement strand
CCGCGTGCGCTCCGACCTGCACCAAAATCTCATCTTCCGTGCTGCAGACCCAGCGGGCTTCACACCCGGGAACCACGTCACCACATGCAAACGATTTCACTTCAGCTCCTATGCTTCAACAAATAACGGCACCACCCTACTCGCCGGTAAAGAAACCGGGGCCGATTCCCGCACTGGGGCCTCATTCGGCGCGCCGCGGCGGGCCCCGGCCGCAAACCACGAAAATTCGGACCGGGACCCTACACTCCGGTGCGGCATCGGTCTATCGTGGTTGCTGAACGGACCCTTCCGAAGACTCGATGACGAGGCAGGGTGGCGTTCCAGCCGCAGCCGGTTCCCGGATGACCCTTCCGGAGCCGCAACTGCAGGCCTTGGGGCCGGCGCGGGGGGTCCCCAAAAAATGTCCGTGACCGTGGTTCGCTTCAACTGCATTTCCCGCACCCGGCACGGAGCCCCTGGACGGCTTGGATCCGCCGCGATGGCAGCGGCCCGGGACCACGGTGTGCCGTCTCTCCCGGTGCCGGGCTGATCCTTTGGGGTTCTCCGCCGCAGCCTGCCCCGAGGCTCCTGCCAAGCTGCCGACGGGGAGGGGGCTGCCGCGGTTCACTGCATCAAGACTCACGCAAGGAAACCTCATGAAGACCTCACTTCAACTGGCCGGCGCCGCCCTGCTCGCAGGCAGCTTCGGCCTGGGCGGCACAGTCCTCAACGCGGCCGCCGCCACGGCAGATCCCGGGCTGACGTCCGCGGGATCGGTGAGCGGCGACCACCGGGACTTCAAGGACGACACCTGCCAGGGCAGGCACGACTCGGCCCATGGCTGGTGGGACTCGAAGGGCCGGTTCCACGACCGGGCCGACCGGGACGGCTGGCGCGACGACAACTGCAACTGGCGGTCCGATAACGACGACAACGGGCGGTGGCACGACGGCAACGGCTGCGAACATGACCGCTGGGGCTGGTGGAGCACTGACGGCCGGTTCCACTGGAACGACGGCCGCGATGACCGCGGCAACTCCCGGAGCCACGATGACGGAAAGGACAAGTCAGGCGACCACGGGACGGATCACAAGTCCCCGGGGAAGCCGCACAAGGGCTAGCTCCGCCGGTTGACCATCCGCTCCCGCAGGACGGGAAGCGGCGAAGAAAAGGAGGCATCGCCGTCGGCGGTGCCTTCTTGCCGCCGCGTCAGCGAAGGAGGCCCGGGGAATCAGCCGGCGAGGCTTCGGGGAGCGTCGATCCCGGCCTGTTCGCCAAGCCAGGTGAGGGCGTCGGGCTGCGAGGTGAAGTAGCGCTGCGGGCAGTCGTCGCCGCGGCGCATCCAGGCCGCGACGACCCGGTCCACGTTCGACTCGCCCACCAGGGCAACGGAGGAAACGAAGCGGCTGTCGAGGTAGTGGTTCCGCGCTCCGGCCGTCACATCGACGTTGCTGATGTCGATCAGGAGAGGGAGCATCCGCCCCGCGCTGACCTTGCCGACCGCCAGGACCGACTCCACGGCGTCCGCGGTCTCCACCGCCGACCCGGCCGCCCAGACGAGCTGCAGAATGCCGCCCTCGTCGAGGGTCAGCGTTCCCTTGCCTGCCGCCAGGACTATCTCCATGTCGAATCCTCTCCTGCGTCAGAATAGCGCCCGGCGCCCCGGATGTGACAGCTGACACGTTCCCGGCCTACGTCGCGCCATCCGGGCAAAAGAAAAACCTCCGGAGCCGAGAGGCTCCGGAGGTTTTTCGAGGGTGGCAGATGAGGGATTCGAACCCCCGTAGGCGTTGCCAGCTGATTTACAGTCAGCCCCCTTTGGCCGCTCGGGTAATCTGCCGAACTTCAAAAGAAGATCACTCGCAGCCACCAGCTTCAGAACTCCTGTTTCCAGTCTGTTCCGCTTCCAGCAACCGCGGGCAAGACAACTTTACAGAACTTCCGCCGAAGAATCGAATCGGCCTCGGAGGGCCTGGGGGCGGCGTCTTTCTCAGGACCCGCCGAGGATCCGGCCGGCCAGTTTCGCCTCGAACCTGGCAGCCTGTTCGGCCGTGACCTGGTGCAGCTGGACGGCCCGGGCGAGGTCGGCCTGGACCCCGTCCAGCCGGGCGGACGCATCTGCGGCGGGGCTGAGGATGATCGAGGCCGCCACCGCCGCGGCAGCCACTGAGGCGGCCGCGGCCGACAACGGACCGGCAGCAGCGGCGGCGGAAGCGCTGACGTAGCGGATGGCCTTGCGTGTCATCTGTTCTAGCCTTTCAGCGATGGGCCTTTCAACCAACGTGTTCAACGGTTACAACTCTCCGGTCCCAACCTTCGTTCCGGCCGGGGTTCCGCTTTGAGCCGACTGTGAACGGTCTCCCCGGCGGACCTCCGTCGTCCGTCCATCCGTACTAGGCTGGATGGCAGAAAACACCGCCCTTTTCAGGGCGTCC